>NZ_PSWL01000008.1:0-120039 GCF_002932755.1 Rathayibacter sp. AY1B6 | reverse complement strand
CCGCGAGGCGAACCGTCGAAACGCGTTGCAGCGTTTCGGCGTAGCCGGACGCGACACGCTCCACCTGCCCGGCCGTCTTCGGAAGCCGACCGCGCCGCGGCGGGCGGGGACCGCCGCGGGAACGAGCACAGCCGGACGCGACACGCTCCGCCTGCCCGGCCGTCTGCGAGAGCCGACCGCGCCGCGGCGGGCGGGGACCGCCGCGCAAACGACCGCCGCCGCGAGGCGAACCGTCGAAACGCGTTGCAGCGTTTCGGCGTAGCCGGACGCGACACGCTCCACCTGCCCGGCCGTCTTCGGAAGCCGACCGCGCCGCGGCGGGCGGGGACCGCCGCGCAAACGAACACAGCACACAGCTGGCGTCCCGGTTGCTCGGAGGAGGAGCAGGGGTGGGCGCCGTAGCGTTCCGGGAGCGCGGCACGCCGGTCGCGCGGACGGGGAGTCCCATGTCGTTGTTCCTGAACCGCACTCGTGAGGTCCGATGGACCGAGGACGAGAGACGGGCACTGGCCGAGGCGGTGGCGGAGGACCGGGCCGACGCCTGGCGCGGAGTGGGTGCGCTCGATCGCACCGTCGTCGTCTCGACCGAGGATCCCGGTGTCCGCGGCGGCGCGCGCTGGCCCACCGATCACCGTGCGTTCCTGCGCGTCGACCGCGGCGCCTCCGTGGTGCTCGCGACCGACGGGCTGAGCGATCCCTTCGACCGGCTCGCGCACCCCGGCACCGGTCTCGGCCTCGAGCTGTGCCTCGAGACGTCCGCCGTCCGCGGCGTCCCCACCGCTGAGCTCTGGAACCACTGGCACTTCCGCCTGCTGTACGAGGCCGCCCGACGGGCCGCCCTCCAGGGAGTGTGCTGCCGCAGCTCCCTCGACACGGCGCGGCTCGCGAACGTCTCGGCGCCGCCGGCCTGGACCGACGAGCAGGGCACCGTCGGCGTCCTCCTGGGCCTGCGCAGCCCCGGCCTGCCGGAGCGGCTCGACCTGGCGACCGGTCACGCCGACCTGGTCACCCTCACGCCGCTGCGGCCGCAGGAGCACGCTCGGGCGTCGGTCGATTCGGGCGCCCGTGCCGAGATCGCCGAGCGCCTCCGAGCCCTGCCGCACGAGGAGCTCGTGCACACGGCCCGGCCGCTCGTGGTCTGAGGGGCATCGCGGCTCAGGAGCCCTCGGCGGGCTCCGGCACCACGGTCATCTCGCCGGTGTTGTTCGCGCTCGCGATGAACTGCTCGATCCACAGGCGGTTCAGCGACGGGCGCTTGCTGCCGTGGAACCGGAAGTGCAGCGGTGTCGTCGGATGCACCCAGACGGAGCTGCGGCCGTAGCCGGACGACTCCGGCTCGCTCCAGGAGAGGCTGAACGACTCGTTCCGCCGCATCTTGGTGAACATCGCGACCTTGAGGTGCGCGAGGAGCCGGTCCTCGAAGTCGATCTCGAGTGATTGCGGTCCGTAGATCAGTCGTCCCATTGTCTCCGCCGTGAAGTCGTGCCGACGCGCCGGAGTCCCGGACGGCGTCGCGGGCTCCGTGAGCTCGGGAGCCGCCACGGAGAGGATACCGATCCTGCGGCCCGGAGGGGTGACCCGGCTCTCGCCTCCGCCGGCCGACGGCGGGAACTCCCGGGAAACGACGGACGCCCCGCCGACCGGATCCGGGGATCCTGGTCGACGGGGCGTCGGAAGTCGGAGATTACTCGCCGACGCCGCGGATGTTCGCGGCCTGCGGGCCCTTGCGGCCCTGCTCGACGTCGTACTCGACGTGCTGGTTCTCGACGAGCTCGCGGTAGCCCTGCTTCGCGATGGCGGAGAAGTGCGCGAACACGTCGGCGCCTCCGTCGTCGGGAGCGATGAAGCCGAAGCCCTTTTCGGAGTTGAACCACTTAACGGTGCCAGTAGGCATTTCTTTTCCTTATGTGTTAATGACGCCGACCGGGGCCGGCGTCGTCAGAGTCCGCACGAGTGTGCGGTACCCGCTCGACTCGGCCTCCGCGGGTGAAACACGCGTCTGCCGGAGTCGTCCGGGTCGTCTAGGGGCTGAGCTCGCGCCTCCGGGGAAGGGCGGCTCTGCGGGGGAGAACGTCCCGCGCACCGGGTGAGCCGGTGGAGCGGGGGTCGAACGAGGAACGGCGCGGCTTCCGCGGCGTCCTGTGAAGGGCGGTACCCGCGTGCGAGGCGGGCGTTCGAACCGGACGACCGAGGACGATGCTCTCGGTCGGTGCGGTCTCTATCAGGGGCTGAGTCTCTTCGTCGTCGTGCGACTTCTCAGCCGTGGAATTCGGGCGATCGCCCAGGAGATGACTCGACTCTACGGGATCACGGCACCCGAGCGCGACCGCCCGCGTCACACTGAGCGCCGATCCTCCTGCGCAGGACGGCCGGAAGGCCCGCTGGAGCGGGTCGCGGTGTGCCACGATACGACTCGGAACGCGCCGATCCCCACCGCCGACCGCACTGCACCTCCCCGTCACCGCCCCCGCCCCTCCTTCCGAGGTCACCGTGCCCCTGCCTCCCCGGCCCGCCGACGCCGCGGTGCTGCTGCGCGAGCAGCGGGAGGTCGGCGTGCTCTGCGCTCGGCGGGCGGGCGGGGTGCTCACCGCCGCCACCGCCCTGCACCTGCTCGCCCTGACTCCGGCCCAGCTGCTGACGGTGGTGCCGAGCGCCGCGCTGCTCGTCCTCTCGGCGCTCGTGCAGCTCGCGCCCAGCCGGTCCGTCGAGACGGGGGCGAGGGCGGTCGCCATCGGGCTCGCGCTGGACGTCGCGGCGCTCATCGCGTTCCTCTCGCCGGAGGTCGACGGCTCCCTCCGAGCCGTCCTGAGCGCAATCACGATGCTCTCCTCGATGGCGCTGCCGTGCGCGATGCTCGCCGTCGGCGCCTGGCGGGGCCTGCCCTGGGCCGCGGTTCTGGCGCTGCTCCCGGTCCTGGGCCTCGGGGCGGCGGCGACGGGGGCGTCCGGGCGCGCGCCGTTCGTCCTCCTCTCGATCGTCGTCTGCTGGACCCTGCTGCTGACGGCCGCCCGCTGGCTCGCGGGCAGCGTCGCGCGCGCCCACGTCGGCACGGCCCGTCTCCGGAGGGCCCACGACGCCGAGCGCCGCTCCAGCGAGACCGAGTCGCGGCGCCGGGCCGACGCACGGCTCATGCACGACACCATCCTGGCGACACTGACGCTCGTGGCCCATCGGGGCGAGGGGGTGCCGGCTCCGGTGCTGCGCGACCGGGCGGCCGCCGATCTGGCGCTCCTGCGCGGCGTGGAGACGGCGGAGGAGCCGGACCCGGAAGGAGATGCACGGGTGCCGGAGCCGCTCCTCGCGGTCGGTCGGCGCTCGGCGACGGTGGGCGTGGAGGTGCGCTGGCACGGCGGTGCCCAGCCGCGGATCCGCGCGGAGGTGCTCGACGCCGTGGCGCGCGCGACCGGGGAGTGCCTCGAGAACGTGCGCCGTCACTCCGGGGCCGCGGTGGCGCATGTGAGCGTCGCGGAGGAGGCGGGCTCGCTCCGGGTCGTCGTCACGGACGAGGGGCGCGGCTTCGATCCGGCCGCGGTGCCGCCGGGGCGCCTGGGCCTCGCGGAGTCCGTCGTCGGCCGCGTGGAGGCGGTGGGCGGCACGGTCCGGGTCTTCTCGGCGCCGGGATCCGGCGCGACCGTGCTGCTGAGCGTGCCTTTGCCGAGCGTGCCGCTGTGAGCGGGAGGCGGCAGGAGGAGGGGCCGGAGGACGGGACGCTCCTCGAGCTGGTTCGCGCGGCGGACCGGAGCCCCGGAGCGCTGTGGAGCATCCGCGAGCGCCTGACGCGGCCGAACCGCCTGAGCGGGAGCTACCTCGGGCTGGGCTTCCTCACCATGGCGGTGATGCTCGACATCCGCGGACTGATCTCGTACCTCTGGTCCCTCGACGCCCGGTCCACGACCTGGGTGAGCGGTCTCTCCTGGCTGCTCGTGATCGCCGCCAGCGCGGCGGGTGCAGCGATCGCCCTGCGCCGCCACGGCGAGCTGCCGCGCTGGGCCTTCGCGGGCGTCCTCGGCGTCGACGTGGTCGCGCTGCTGCTCGAGTTCGCCGACCACGCGCTGCCGACTCCGGCTCCGATGTACTACCCGTCGGTCTGCGTGGGAGTGGGCGCGGGCGTGATCGCGCTGATCACCTTCCAGCCGCTCTCGCGCTCGTTCCTCGCCCTCGTGGTCCTGGTCGCGCTCGCGGCGCTCGGACTCGTCGGCCAGGCGCTGCTCGGCGACGGAGGCGCCGCCCTCGCGGTGGGCAACGTCCTCCTCGCCACCGCACCGGCGGCCGTGTGCGTCGTCGTGCTGACCGCGCTCGACCAGTACGTGCGGCGCACGCTCGACCGGAGCCTGGCCGACAGCACCGTCCACGCCGCGGACGACGAGTTCTCGCAGGTGGACGCCCGCATCGAGGAGCTCCTCGAGCGGGTCCGGACGCCGGTGCCGCTGGACGAGGAGCTGGGCGAGCGGGCGCGCGTGCTGGGAGACGAGCTCCGGGAGGCGCTCGCCCGCAGCCACGACCGCACCTGGCTGCGCATCGCCGTGGAGGAGTCGGCGCTGCTGTCCTCCGCGGTCGCGGTGGACGATCCCGCCGGAGCCGCCGCGCTGCTGCCTCCGCTCGACCGCTCGCGCCTGCTCTCGGTGCTCTGGCTGCTCACCGTCCCGGCGGCCCGGCCCTCGCTGGCCGTCCGCCTGGAGGCGGGCGCCGGCGGCGAAGTGGAGCTCACCCTCGTCGCCGCGGGCATCCGCGCCCGCGACCTGGACCGCTCGGTCTGGGGCATCCTCAGCGAGCTCGGCGAGCACCGCACGACGACCGACCACGGCGCGACGAGAATCCTCGTCGCTCACCGGCCCCGGAGGAGGACGACGACATGAACGACCAGCCCGCGATCACCCTGGCCATCCTCGACGACCACCCGATCCTGCTGGCGGCGCTGGCCGAGTGGATCCGCCGCTCGGGCCCGGACATCCGCGTGGCGGCGACGGCCGGCACCTGGACGGACCTGCTCGCGCACCCGGCCTTCCCGACCGACGTGGTGCTGCTGGACATCGACCTCGGCGACGAGCTCGACCTGGCGATGAAGATCCGGATCATCGCGGCCGCCGGCGCCGCCACGATCATCATCAGCACCCACTCCGAGCCGGGCACGATCAGCCGGGCGCTCGAGGCCGGAGCGCACGGCTACGTGGTCAAGAGCGAGCGGACGGAGACGATCCTCGCGGCGATCCGCGCGGCGGCGAGCGACGAGCGCTTCCTGACGGCGCAGACCCGGGAGCTGCTGGGGGCCGACCGCCCGGGCACCCTGACGCACCGGGAGCGGGAGATCGTCCGCCTCTTCGTCGACGGGATGCCGCTGAAGCAGGTCGCCACGCTCCTCGGCATCACCCAGGACGCCGCGCGGAGCTCGCTGCGCAGCGCCCGGGGCAAGTACCGGGCGGAGGGGCTCGCCGTCGGCACGAAGATCTCGCTCCGCCGCCAGGCGCTGCGCGACGGGATCGTCGAGCGCTAGGCGCGCACTCGACGATCCCGGGGGCCTAGACCGTCTCGGGGCGCTTCTGCCGCGCGGGCTCGGCGGGGTCGGAGGGGCCGTTCCAGATCGAGACGATGCCCCAGACGACCGCAGCGATCGGCACGGCCAGCACGGCGCCGACGATGCCGGCGAGGACGGTGCCCACGGTCAGCGCGATCAGCACGATCAGCGGGTGCAGCTTCAGCGAGCGCGCCATCACGACCGGCTGGAGGAAGTTGCCCTCGAGCTGGTTGACCCCGATGACGACCAGGATCACGATCAGCGCGGCGACCGGGCCGTTGGCGACCAGCGCGACGAGAGCGGCGAGGATGCCGGCGGCCGTCGCTCCGACGATCGGGATGAAGGCGGTGAGGAAGACGATGACGGCCAGCGGGATCGCCAGGGGCACCTGGATGATCGCCAGCGCGACGCCGATGCCGATCGCGTCGACCGCCGCGACGGTCGCCGTTCCGCGGACGTAGCCGCCCAGCACGTCCACCGTCTTGTGCCCGACGCGCTTGGCGCGCTCGTAGCCCGAGCCGGTGAAGGGGCGCAGGAGGAACTCCCAGATCTTCGGGCCGTCCTTCATGAAGAAGAAGAGCACCACGATCATCAGGACGAGGCCGGTGATGAAGTTCGCCGCCGCGGAGACGCCCGCGAGCGCTCCGTTGCCGAACGAGCTGGAGGTGAGGAAGTCGACGACCGACTGGCGGGCGGACTCGATCTGCTCGTCGGTGATCTGGAACGGCAGGTGCTGCACGTAGTCCTGCAGCGAGGTGATGCCGTCGGAGGCGCTGCTGACCAGCTCGTCCCACTGGTTGCGGACCGCGACCGTGATCAGCCAGCCGACCGCGCCGAGGATCGCGAGCAGCCCGATCAGCGCCAGCCAGGTCGCGAGGATCGACGGCACGCCCTTGCGCCGCATCCACGACAGGACCGGGTGGATCGCCGCGGCGAGGATGAGAGCGATCATCACGGGGATGAGCACCAGCGTGAGCTGGGTCATCGCGAAGACGAGCACCGAGGCCAGCAGGAGGACGATGACCACCTGGAGGCAGCGGGTCGCGAACCGGCCGAGGCCGTCGCTCCAGACCCGCCGCTGCGGATCGGGTGCGCTCGGCTGCGGCGCGGCGGCGCGGGTCGAGGAGTCGTTGCGGTCGAAGAAGCCCATGGAGGGACGGTATCGGCTCGGCCCGACCTGCCGTCCCTCCTTGACACCCCGGCCGCGCGGCGGCGATCCGGGGTCAGAGACCGGCGGGCTTCTCCGGCGTGCGCAGCCAGGTGTCGAAGAACTCCGTCAGATCGGAGCCGGAGACGTTCTCGGCCAGGGCCTGGAAGTCGGCGGTCGTCGCGTTCGAGTAGCGGTTCTCGGAGGCCCAGCGCTTCAGCAGCACGCCGAACGCGTCCGCGCCGATCCGGTCGCGGAGGGCGACGAGCGTCAGGCCGCCGCGATCGTAGACGGGCGCGTCGAAGAGTCCCGCGGCTCCGGGGTCGGCGACGGCGGTCGACCAGAACGGGTCGTCGGCGGGAGCGGCGGCGACCCGGGCGGCGGACTCGGTGACGCTCGCACCGCCGCTGTGCTCCTCCCAGAGCCACTCGGCGTAGGTCGCGAAGCCCTCGTTCAGCCAGATGTCGGACCAGGTCTCCGGAGTGACGCTGTCGCCGTACCACTGGTGCGCGGTCTCGTGCGCGACGGTCGACTCGTCCGCGCCGCCGGAGTAGAACGAGCGTCCCTGGGTCTCGAGGGCGTAGCCGATCCGCTCGTCGTCGACCACGGCTCCGGCCGAGCGGAACGGGTACGGGCCGAAGACCGAGGAGAAGTAGTCGATGATCGCGCCCTGCTTCGCGAGCGCCGCCTCGGTGCGGGCGCGGGTGTCGCCGGTGATGTCCCGGTCGATCGCGTCGATCGTCGTCACGCCGCCCTGGGTGGAGCGGACCAGGTCGTAGTCGCCGATGTTCACCATGGCGAGATAGCTCGCCATCGGGCTGGTCTCGACCCAGCGCGAGGTCGTCCAGCCCTTCGACGTGGTGGGGGAGCCGATCGGCAGGCCGTTCGCGACCACCGTCCGGCCCTCCGGGACCGTGATGCTGAAGGTGTAGCGCGCCTTGTCGGCGGGAGAGTCGTTGACGGGGTACCAGGTCGAGGCGCCGTCCGGCTCGCTGGCGACCAGGGCGCCGTCGTCCGTCGACCACCAGCCGAAGGGGGCCCCGGTGCCGTCGACGGGATTCCCGGTGGTCCCGGCGTAGTCGATGCTCACCAGCGCGGGAAGGCCCTTCCGGAGGGTCCGGGCGGGCGTGACGGTCAGCTCGTCCCCCGACTGCGAGAACCGGGCGCCCCCGGCGTTGACGGTGACCTTCGAGACGGTGAGGCCGGTCAGGTCGAAGGAGAGGGAGCGCAGGTCCTTCTGGGGCGCGAGCGTCACCACGGCCCGGCCGCCGAGGGCCCGGGTCGCCGGGTCGTACGTCAGGACGAGGCTGTAGGTGAGGGCGTCGAAGCCGCTGCTGCCGAGGCCGGGGAAGTACGGATCGCCGGCGCTGGTGCCCCCGTCGACGGCGCCCGCGCGGGCGGCGGGGGAGGCGATGGCGGCGGGTGCGAGGAGGAGGGAGGAGGCCACGAGCGCGCAGAGCGCGGCTGACGCACGGAATGTCATGTCCGCACGGTAGCGGGCGGGCGTTTCGTGCGCGTGTCGGCGCCGTGCCGGGGAGAAGCACCGTCGGCCGAGGGACGGCCGATCCCGTGCGCCTCGTCGCCGAGGAGCTGCGGAATCCGTCGTGTTGACGGACCATCGCACGGTGGAATTACCCGTTCGAGCGGTCGGAGCCGCCCGGATCGTTGCGGCGGCGACGGATTCCGCACTACAGTCGCCGTGTTCATGCAGGTGCATGGGGTGCGGTACCCGAAGCCGCACTGCACCGCCCTGCTCGGAGCAGACGCCTCCGCCGGGAGGGATGACGATCCTCTCTCCCGGCGGGAGGCGGACCGGGCGGAGCGGCCCGGTCCTCCGTCGGCGCTAGGCCGGGACGCGCACCGTCAGCCCGCCGGGCTCGATCCAGGTGCGGAACGCCGAGGTCGAGCCGAACGGATCGCCGTCGAGCTCGATCTCCTGCGCGTGCTCGAGGCGGACCGTGAGGTCGCGGCCCTTCACGTACCGCAGGGCCGACACCTCCTTCGTCAGGCCCATCAGCTTCTTGCCGACGACGCCGCTGCGGCGGAGCACGCCGTTCTCCCACACCACCTTGAAGATGATCTGCACCCAGCCGAAGAAGCCCTCGGGGCGCAGCAGCACGATGTCGAACTCGCCGTCGTCGACGGCCGCGTCCGGCAGAAGGAGGATGTTCGCGGGTAGGGCGCCGCAGTTGCCCACGATGATCGTGTGCGCGCGCACCTTGCGGGTCTTCGAGTCGTCGAGGCGGTAGCGGAACTCGAGCTGGTTCTTGTCGAGGAGCGCCTTCCGGAGCGCGTCCACGTACGCGAGCCAGCCGGCGCGCTTCTTGAGGTCGTCGTCGGTGTTGGCGAGCATCTTCGCGTCGATCCCGAGGCCCGCCATCACGACGTAGGCGTGGCGGTCGCGGCCCGTCGACGTCTCGATGTCGATCATCCCGACGTCGATCGCGCGGTCCCGACCGGAGAACGCGACGGTGAGGGCGTTGTCGATGTCGTCGAGCGTGAGGTTCAGGTTGCGGGCGAGCAGGTTGCCCGTGCCGGAGGGCAGCAGCGCGAGCGACGCGTCGGAGCCGCGAAGGGCCTCCGCCACGACGCGGACCGTCCCGTCGCCGCCGGCCGCGATCACGACGTCGGCGCCCGCGGCGAGGGCCTCCTTCGTCTGGCCGGCTCCGGGGTCCTCGACGGAGGTCTCGTACCAGAGCGTCTCCTCCCAGCCGGCGGCCTCCTCGGCGCGCTTCACGGCCGCCTTCACGGACTCCAGGTCGACCTTGACCGGGTTGTAGACGACGGCGGCACGGCGGCGCTCAGGCATCGTCGCGGTTCTCGTCGAGCTCGTCGCCGTTCTCGTCGACCCGGCCCGGACGCACGGCGGCGTCCTCGCGGATGTCGATGCGGGTGTCGCCGGCCTCGGTGGTCGAGACCTCGATGCGCGGGGCCGCGTCGGCCTCCGTCGCCTTCGGGGCGCTGGTCAACTGGTCGTGGCGGTCGTCCGCGCTCTGGTCGGTCATGCCTGGACGGTAGCAGCGGGCGATCCGCGCCCGCGCGGGCTTGCGTCAGCGGCTGCGTGCCGCCTGGAGCCCCCAGAGCACGAGCGGGATCTGGAGCGGGAGGCGCAGCAGCGTGATCGCCCGGGTCCGCGGCCGACGGGCGTCCCGCGCCATCTGCACGTTGCCGGGGAACACAGCGGCCATCAGGGCGGCGGAGGCGAGACCGCCGGCCGCGCGGGTCCGCGGATGCAGCGTCGCGGCCGCACAGGCCAGCTCCGCCGCTCCCGAGACGAGGACCCAGGCGCGCGCCGAGCCCGGCATCCCGCGCGGGACCACCGCGTCGAAGGTCCGCGGATGCACCAGGTGGACGACTCCCGAGACCGCCATCGCCGACACGAGCACGAGGGGGCCCGCGCCCAGGCGGCTCATCGGCCCTCCGCCCCGCGCTCGAGCGGAGCGACGTGGTCGAGGATCCGGCGCCACTCGCGCACCAGCGCCAGCCGGCCGGCTCCGTCGACCGTCACGGTGCGGGCCTGGGCGAGGCGGCCGCGGTACCAGCGGCCGTCCTCGGCGCTCGCCACCGGATCCGCATCGCCGTGGACCAGGAGCGTCTCGGCCGTCACCCGGTCGAGGTCGTCGGCCCAGGAGCCGTCGCGGAGGGCCGCGAGGTCGGTCGCGGCGCCGCTCGGTCCCTGCCGCCAGCCCTCGGCGAGCATCCGCTCCAGCCGGTTGCGCAGTCCGCCGTGGGTGGCGAGCACCGGGTCGTCGGAGTCGATCCCGAGCGCGTCCAGGCCCGGCTGCGTCTGCGGGAGGGCGGCGGCGATCGTGTCGGCGTCCTCCCCGCGCAGAGTCTCGCGCCGCTCCCACGCGCCGGTGGGGTGCACGATCACGCCGGCCTGCGGGGGCGCGGGGGTGCCGACCAGCGCGAGGCGGTCGACGAGGTCGGGGTGCCGGGCCGCGAGCGAGAGCGCGAACGCGCCGCCGGAGCCCCAGCCGACCACGCCGACGCTGCCGAAGCGGGCGCCCTCGACCATGCGGGCCGTGCGCTCCGAGCGGCGCAGGTACTCGGCGAGGTCGTCCGCGCGGTCCTCGACGCGGCCGTGAGCGGCGTCGACCGGGTCCGAGGCGCCGTAGCCGGGGCGGTCGAGGATCAGCAGGTGCAGGCCCCATGGGCCGGTGACGGTCGGGTCGGGGTCGAATCCGCCCGCTCCGGGGGTGGGGTGGCAGAACACCACCAGCCGGTCGGCGACGGGATCGCCCGCCGCCGAGACGCCCATCCCGCGGCCGGACCGCAGCTCGAAACGGTGGTTCGCCATGTCGCCTCCCGGGTGCGCCGAGGGTCGGCGCGTCGCCCCCAGTCAAGCGGACACGGCGGCCCGCGCGCTGGGCCTTGTGCCGGAGCGGGAGCAGTCGGACGCGGACCGGGCGGGTGGACGGGACGGTCCCTCCAGGAAGCAGCGGCGCGGGCCGGAGCCGCCGTCGCCGGCGCACCGTCCGTTCGCCCGATGTCCACGTGACGCCGCGGGGGAGGGGAGCGAGGATGGCGGTATGTCCCGTCGTCTCCTCCTCCCCATCGCCGGCGTCCTCGCCGCGGCCCTCGCCGCCGGCGGGCTGACGCTCCTCGTCTGGACGATCGACGAGACGCACTTCGCGCGGCCCGACGCCGGCTTCGACCGTCTGACGAGCGAGGTCGCCGCGGTGCCCGGAGTCTCCCTCGACGGCGCCGAGCGCTGGGTCGAGGCGCCCGCGTTCGGCCCGCCGACCTCGTGGGTCGGGGTCGCGGTCGAGGAGCCGGCTCTCGCCGACGCCCTCGCGACCGCCTGCGCGACCGAGTACGCGGATCCGGTGCTGTGGTCGTTCCGGGCGACGTCGGCAGGCGGGAACGCCCTCTCCTTCGCGGGCGCGGAGGAGCCGACCGCCGCGTGCCCCGCTCCCGCTGTCGACGCGTCGGCCCTGCTCGAGCGGATCGACGGACTCGGCCGCGGCCTGGAGCTGCACGCGTCGGTCCGCGAGGGGGCCTTCGCCCTCGACGCCTTCGAGGACGTCTCCGGCGGGCTGCCCGCGCTGCTCCCGATCGTCCGGGCGGCGGAGGACCTGCGGGACGCTGCGGGCGCGGACCGGGGCGCCCCCGTCGAGATCTCCGGCCCGTGGACCGCGATCACCGTCGGTCCCGGCGAGCAGGAGCGGACCGCTGCGCTGCTCACGACCCTCGTCGAGGAGCACGGCGTCACCGCTTACTGGGCGACCGAGGACGGCCTGCGGATCGTCGCGCCCGACGGCGGGCATACCGCGATCGAGGCCGCCGTGCGCGCCTCCGGGCTGCCGGTGGCCGACCTCCCCCTGCGCTTCGAGGCCGACGAGTCCTGACGTCCGGCGCCACCTCGTCGATGAGCAGGACGATCCCCTCGCCCTGCTCGGCCGCCGCTTCACCCACGGCGACGAGGACGTCCGTCAGGTCCAGCCTGAGATCCCGATGATCGGCCAGTCCTTCTGCCGGCGGTACGTCCCATCCGATGGACAACACGCCGTCCGCTCCGACAGACATACCAGTTTAGGAGTTTTAGGGCACTTTATTCAGATCGAATAAAGCGCAGTAAAGCCATCAAACCGCGCCGGTCACGCGCGCCAGGCGGCCAGCTCCTCCGGGGTCGCCAGGACGCGGTGGGTCGGCGAGAGCTCGTGGACGCTCCCGGCCGAGTAGTCGATCCCGAGCGCGACCGGGTCGTACGGCTCGGAGGGGGCGCGGCGGCGCATCGCGCGCGGGTCCGCCGAGAGCACGGCGCGCAGCAGCGAGCGGGTGTACGGGTGCACGGGTCCGGAGAAGATCTCGGCGGTCGTGCCCGTCTCGACCAGGTGGCCCTTGTGCATGACGCCGATGCGGTCCGAGATGTACTTCACCATCGCGAGGTCGTGGGCGATGAAGAGGTACGCGGTGCCGAGCTCCTCCTGGAGTGCGCGCATCAGGTTCACGACCTGCGCCTGGATCGAGACGTCGAGCGCCGAGACGCACTCGTCCGCGATCACGAGGTCGGGCTGCATCACGAGTGCGCGCGCGATGCCGATGCGCTGCCGCTGTCCGCCCGAGAACTGGTGCGGGTAGCGGTCGGCGTGGGAGCGGTCGAGGCCGACCTTCTCGAGGATCGCGTAGACCTTCTCGTCGCGCTCGGCGGCGGAGGAGTACCGGCGCTGGGTCGTGAGTCCCTGCGCGACGATGTCGAAGACGGTCTTGCGCGGGTTGAGGCTCGACATCGGGTTCTGGAAGATCATCTGGATGCTGGAGCGCAGGTGGTCGCGCTGGGCGGCGTCGAGCCGGCCGCTGATCGTGCGGCCCGCGAGCACCACCTGGCCGTCGGTCGGGTCGATCAGCCGGATGATCGATCGGCCGATCGTGGACTTGCCGCTGCCCGACTCCCCGACCAGCCCGAAGGTCTCGCCGCGCCGGATCTCGAAGTCGACGCCGCCGATCGCGGTCACGTGGTGGCGCCGCCCCAGCCGGAACACCTGGGTGAGGCCGCGCACCGAGAGCAGGGCGGGCGCGGGGTCGGGCGTCGGAGCGAGTGCGGTCACGGGGTCGGTCCTTCACTGGGGGCGAGCATGGCGTCGATCTTGGCGCGCAGCGGCGCCGGCATCTCGACCGGGGGAGCGGAGGGGTGGCAGAGCCACGAGGCGACCCGGTGCCCGCCGCCGACGTCGAACAGCGGCGGCTCCTCGACGAAGTCGATCTCGAGCGCGAACGGGTTCCTCGGAGCGAAGGGGTCGCCCGGCGCGCGGTTCACCAGGCTCGCCGGGCTGCCGGGGATGGCGAACAGCTCGGGGGAGTCGGTGGTCAGGTCCGGCATCGCCGAGAGCAGGCCCCAGGTGTAGGGGTGCCGCGGGTCGTAGAAGACCTCCTCGGCGGTGCCCTGCTCGATGATCCGCCCGGCGTACATCACGCTGACGTGGTCGGCGACGGTCGCGACGACGCCGAGGTCGTGGGTGATGAAGATCACCGAGAGGCCGCGGTCCGCCTGCAGGCGCTTCAGCAGCTCGAGGATCCGCAGCTGGATCGTCACGTCGAGCGCGGTGGTCGGCTCGTCGCAGATCAGCACGTCCGGGTTGCACGACAGCGCGATGGCGATGTTCACCCGCTGGCACATTCCTCCGGAGAGCTGGTGGGGGTACTGCTTGAACCGCCGCTCCGGATCGTCGATGCCGACCTCGCCGAGGAGCTCCACGGCTCGGGCGCGCGCCTCGCGGCGGCCGAGCCCGAAGTGCTCCTGGATCCCCTCCATCACCTGCTTGCCGACCGACATCGTCGGGTCGAGGCAGGTCAGGGCGTCCTGGAACACCATCGCGATGCGGCGCCCGCAGATCTCGCGGCGGATCGCCGACTCGGGCATCGCCGCGATGTCCTTCGTGGTCACCGTGCCGTCGTCGCTCCGGTGCGAGAACTCGATGCTGCCCGCGGTGATCCGCTGGTTGCGGGCCATCAGGCCGAGGATCGCGCGAGCCGTGACCGACTTGCCGCTGCCGGACTCGCCGACGATCGCGACCACCTCGCCCTCGTGCAGGTCGAAGCCCAGTCCGCGGATCGCCTCGACGCTGCCGCCCTCGTTGTCGAACGAGATCGCCAGATCGCGCACCGACAGGAGCACTCTGCCGCGCGCCGGCCCGGCCGTGTCCTGACGGGTCGTGCCCGTGCTGCTCTCAGTCATGTCAGTGGCCTCTCGAGTGGGACAGTCGCGGATCGGTGGCCTCTTTCAGCCCGTCGGCGACGAGCGTGAACGCCACCATGAGCAGGCCCAGCACGACCACGGGGACGATCACGAGGAACGGATAGGAGAGGAACGACTTGTAGCCGACGCTGACGAGCGAGCCGAGCGAGGCCATCGGCGCCTGGACGCCCAGGCCCACGAACGACAGGTACGACTCGGTGAAGATCGCCGACGGGATCGAGAACATGCTCATCGTCACGATCGGGCCGATGATGTTCGGGAGGATCTCGACGAACACGATCCGGCTGTCCCGCGCTCCGAGGGTGCGCGAGGCGAGCACGTACTCCTCCGTCTTCTGGCGCAGCGCCTGCGCGCGGCTGACGCGGCTCATCGCGAGCCAGTTGCTCAGCAGCAGGCCGAAGACGATCGCGCCGATGCCCGGCCCGACGGCGACCACGAAGAGCGTCACGATCACCAGCTGCGGGATGCCGGAGAGCACCTCGACCACGCGCTGCATCGCCGAGTCGGTGCGACCGCCGAAGTAGCCCGAGACGAGGCCGTAGGTCATGCCGATGACCACGTCGATCGCGAAGGCGATCACGGCGATCAGGAGCGAGACGCGCGTGCCGCTCCAGACCCGCGACCACACGTCGCGGCCCAGCTCGTCGGTGCCGAAGAGGAAGTAGGTGCCGGGCGGCAGTCCCGCCGCGGCGTACGCGTCCTGGCCGTCGCGGGTGCCGTCGAGGATCCCGAGGCCCTCGAGCAGCGGCACGCGCGGCGGGAGGAAGCGCGAGCCGACGTCCGCTCCTCCTCCGGCCGCGGGGAAGAAGGGGACCACCAGGCTCAGCACGACGATGACCACCAGCAGCACCAGGCCGACCATCGCGGGCCAGTTGCCGCGGAAGCGCCGGGCGATGTCGCGGCCGCCGCCGCGGATGATGCGGGTCGAGGTGGTCGGCGGGCCGGCGGGCCGGTTGCCCGGCGAGACCAGGCGCAGGCCCTCGGGCGGGACGCCGGCGTCGAGGCCGGCCGTGGGGGAGACGCGGTCGCTCATGCTGCCTGTCCTGCCAGTCGGATGCGGGGGTCGATCAGTCCGTAGAGCACGTCGACGAGCAGCATCACGAGGATGTAGATGATGCTGTAGACGAGGCTGATCGCGATGACGATGTTGTAGTCGACGTTCTGGATCGCCGTGAGCAGCAGCTGGCCCAGGCCCGGCGCTCCGAAGATCTGCTCGATGACGACGGACCCGGTGATCAGGCCGATCAGCAGCGGCGAGAGCACCGTGATGATCGAGACCAGGGTGTTGCGCAGCGCGTGCCGCCCGATCACCTTCGAGGGGCCGATGCCCTTCGCCTTCGCCAGGAGGATGTAGTCGCTCTCGAGGCAGTCGAGCATCTCGGAGCGGGCGTAGCGGGCGGTCACCGCCATCACGTAGGCGGCGAGCGAGATCGTCGGCAGCACGCTCGAGGTGAAGGGGTCCGACTCGGAGTACCGGATCGGCAGCAGCTTCCACTCGAAGCCGACGAAGTAGACCAGCAGCAGCGCGATCACGAACGAGGGGACGCTGAAGGCGATCACCGAGACGAACGTCGAGAGATTGTCGAACCAGCCGCGCGGGCGGATCGCCGAGACGATGCCGATCAGCAGGCCCAGCACCACGCCGAGGACGAGGGCCTGGAGTCCGATGCGGATGGTGACGGGCAGGCGGCTGCCGAGCATCTCCGAGACGGGGAAGTCCGGGATGAGGTTGTACGAGATGCCGAAGTCGCCGCGGGCGAGGTTCACCAGGTAGGTGCCCAGCCGCAGGAGCACCGGCTCGTCGAGCCCGTACTTCTGGGTGAGCAGCTCCTTCTGCACCGCGTCGAGCTTCTCGCTGTTGAAGGGCGAGCCCGGGAGCAGCTGCAGCAGCGCGAACATCACGATCGCGATCGCGACGATCGTGAAGACCGAGGTGAGCAGCCGGGTGGCGACGTACTTCGTCACCGGCTCGACCCCTCGGCGATCTCGGTGCGAGCGCCGTCCTCGGGGATGCCGGCCCAGGAGCGGGCGTGGAACTGGGTCAGCCCCACGCGCACCAGGGCGCGGCGGGCGAGGGAGTCGATGATCTCCTCCACCGAGGCCGGCCGCGTGTAGAACGCGGGGACCGGCGGCGCGATGATGCCGCCCGAGCGGGCCACCGCGTCCATCGCGGCGAGGTGCCCGCGGTGCAGCGGCGACTCCCGCACCATCAGGAGGGTCGGGACGCCCTCCTTGAGGCAGACGTCGGCCGCCCGGGTGATCAGGTTGTCGGCGAGCCCGTAGGCGATGCCGCTGAGGGTCTTGATCGTGCAGGGCGCGATCACCATCGCTGTGGCGGGCGTGGACCCCGACGCGATGGAGGCGCCGATGTGCGCGGGCCGATGAGCCGTGTCGGCGAGCGCCTCCACCTGCTTCTGGGTGAGGCCGCACTCCTGGTCGAGCGTCATCGCGCCCGCCTTCGAGACGATGACGTCGCTGCGCAGCCCCGGATCCATCCGCAGCAGCTCGAGGATGCGGACCCCGATGCCGACTCCGGAGGCGCCGGTGATCGCGACGATCACGCGGCCGGGGGGCTCCTGGCGGGTGCGGTTCATGAGAGGCCTTCCTTGTCGAGGGTGAGCACGGACTGCGCGAGCGCGTGCACGCCCACCGCGATGTCCGTGATCCCGGTGTACTCCTCCGGGCAGTGGCTGCGGCCGTCCTGCGAGGGGATGAAGATCATGCCGATGGGTCCCAGTCTCGCCATCTGCACCCCGTCGTGCCCGGCTCCGCTGTAGAGGCGGGCGGCGGGGTGGCCGAGGCGCTCGATGGAGCGGCCGATGCCGTCCGCGAGGCGGGGGTCGATGGCCGTCGGGCGCTCCCAGGGCAGCCAGGTCACCTCGTGGCCGAGGCCCCGCGCCGCCGCCTCGGAGGCCGCGGCCTCGGCGATCTGCTCGCGGGCCAGGGTGAACCAGCAGGGGTCGGGGCTGCGGAACTCCGCGGTGACCAGGGCGCTCTCGGTGACGACGCTGGTCGCCTCCGGGGTGAAGGTGACGGAGCCGACGGTGCCGACCGCCTCCGCGGCCCGGGAGGCGATGCGCTCGACCGCGAGGACCACGCCGGCCGCGGCGCAGCCGGCGTCGTGCCGCAGCGCCATCGGCATGGTGCCCGCGTGGTCGCGGCGGCCCGAGAAGAGGGTGCGGAACCGCGAGATCCCCGCGATCGAGGTGACGACTCCGAGCGGCAGCCCCTCGCGCTCGAGGACCGGCCCCTGCTCGATGTGCAGCTCGAGGAAGCCGAGCACCTCGTCGGGGCTCCAGCGGGTGCCCGAGAGCGGATCGGACCAGCCGGCGGCCTCGAGCGCGGCGCCGAGGGTGCGCCCGGTGTCGTCGGTCGCCGAGAGGTGCTCGCCCGTGAGCGAGCCGGCGAGCGCGCGGCTGCCCAGGCAGGAGAGCTCGAAGCGGTTGGCCTCCTCGTTGTAGAAGTCGACGACGCGCAGGTCGTGGTGGAGCCGGATCCCCGACTCCTGCAGCAGGCGCGCCACCTCGATCGCGCCCAGCACGCCGACGATGCCGTCGTAGCGCCCGCCGCCGTCCACCGTGTCGGTGTGCGAGCCGATCACGATCGCGCGGCGGGCGGCCCCCGTGCCGGCGAGGGTGCCGATCACATTGCCGATCCCGTCGATCCGGACCTCGAGGCCCGCGGAGCGCATCCGCTCGGCGACCCAGTGGCGCGAGTCGGTGTCGACCTCGGTCATCGCCACGCGGCTCCAGCCGGGGCGCGAGGAGTCGACGAGGCCGGCGATCTCGTCGAGGTCGAGGGCAAGCCGGTCCGTGTCGGGGAAGCGCACGTCCGGGGTCATCGGAGGTCCTTCCCGTCGTCGGCCAGAGAGCCGTGCACGACGATCGCGGGGCGGAGGGTCAGCCCGTCGGCGACGAGGGCGTCGCGCACGCGGCGGAGGACGTCGCCGGGCGGGACGGCCAGCTCGGCGCCGAGGGCGCGGTCGCCCTCCTTGCGGGTCGCGTCCATCCCGACCTTCGTCACGGTGCCGCCGACCTGCATCGGCACGTTGCGGTCGGTGGCGACCCCGTCGACCAGCATCAGGTCGCGGTCCCACCGCATCCGGCTCGTCCGGGCCCAGTGCACGTGCTCCGGGTCCCAGGCGTCCACGTCGGAGTCGACGACGGTGACCTGCTTGACCATGCTGACGGCCGCGAACGCGCCGAACATCACGCGCTTGGCGGTGCCCGGACGGCCGTTCGCGATCGCGACCACCACGTCGACGCGACCGCCGCCGGAGTGCGTGACCGCCACGTCGACGATGTCGCAGCCGACGTTCCGCAGCGCGTGCCGGATGCCGGCGGCGATGGGCAGCGCCGCGATGTAGCTGTGCTCGGAGGAGAGGCCGGGCAGGATCACCTGGACCTCGGGGGACTCGCGGCGGGTCACGGCGGTGACCTCGAGGGTGATCCCGTCGCCGTAGTCCTCGTACATGCCGTGGTACTCGTTCACGAGGCCCTCGTGCACCGGCCGGTCGGCGTGCAGGATCCCCTCGATCACGATCTCGGCGTCGGCGGGGACGAGCACGTCGCTGGTCGTCGCCCGCGCGACCCGCACCTCCTCGCCGAGCAGGTGGGCGGCGTGCTCCAGCTCGTCGTCGCCGAGGGCGAGGTAGCAGCAGGCGGCGAGCTGCACGGCCGGGTGCGCTCCGAGGACCACGGCGACGGGGAGCCCGCCGACGGCCGCGGCCGAGCGCGAGAGCGCGGTGAGGTGGTGGTTCGGCGCGATCCCGACGAAGCCGGTGGTCGCGTCGAGCGGCTTGATCCGCGCGTAGGAGGCGTTGCGGTGCCCGGTCACCGGGTCGAACGCCACGATGAGCCCGGCGGTGAGGTAGCCGCCGGAGTCCTTGTCGAACCAGACCGGAGCGACGACCTCCTCCCACACGGAGGCGGCGGGCAGGCGCACGGCCTGCACCGGGGCGTCCTCGACCACGCGCACCGGGGTGCGGTCGGCGACCGCGGCGGTGAGCCGGTCGAGCAGCTCGTCGACCCGGCAGCCGACGGCGCGGGCGATCCGCTCGCGGCTGGAGAGCACGTTGCCGACGACCGGGTGGGCCGAGCCGGCGACGGAGGTCAGGCGCACGGCCGGCCCGCGGTCCAGGAGCGCGAGCACGCTCGACAGCTCGAAGCGGGCGTCGACGGTGCGCTCGACGGTGACGAGCTCGTCGGCCGGCAGCGCGTCGACGTAGGCGCGGAGGGACTGCTCGCCCATCAGGCGGCCCTCGCGACGAAGCGGCCGTCGCCCGGCCGGCCGAGCAGGCCCGCCTCCCGGCTGAAGACGGGGGTCCCGCGGACCACGGTGGTCTCGAGGCGCCCGGGGAAGGACATGCCCGCGTAGGGGCTCCAGGTCGCGGTCGAGAGCATCGGCGTCTCGTCGATCACGGTCGTGCCGGACGGGTCGACCACGGCGAAGTCCGCGTCCAGGCCCGCCTCGATCGCGCCCTTGCGGTGGCCGAGGCCGAACGCGCGGGCGGGGTTCGTCGCGAGGACCTCGGCGGCGCGCAGCAGCGAGAGGCGGCCGCCGAGGTAGCCGGCGCCGATCACGATCGGCAGCAGGGTCTGCACGCCGGGCGCTCCGGAGGCGTTGTCGAAGATCACGTCGGCGCTCTTCTTCGCCAGCGGCCACGGCGCGTGGTCGGAGGTCACCAGGCCGATCCGGCCGTCGGCGAGCGCCTCCCACATCCCGCGCGCGTGCTCGGCGGTGCGCAGCGGCGGATTGATCTTGCCGAGGGCGCCGAGGCGCTCCATGTCGTCCTCGCTGAGGACGAGGTAGTGCGGGCAGGTCTCCAGCGTCGCGTCGAGCCCGCGGTCGGCGCTCGCCGTCACGAGCTCGACGGTGCCGGGGAGGCTCGCGTGGAAGATGTGGAAGGGAACACCGGCCGCCGAGGCGAGCTCGAGTCCGAGCGCGACCGAGGAGGTCTCGGACACGGGCGGGCGGCTGCGGACGTGGTCGAGGGGGGCGGTGCGGCCGGCGGCCCTCGCCGCCGCGACGAGCGCGCCGATGATCTCGCCGTCCTCCGCGTGCACGCCGACGCGGACGCCTCGCTCGGCCATGATCGCGAAGGCCTCGAGCAGCTGGTCGGAGGGGATGCGGGGGAAGCGGATCGGATCGGTCTCGAACAGCGAGACCTTGAATCCGCAGACGCCCTCGTCGATCATCCCGGCCACGTCCCGCGCGCCGTCCCCGGGGCGGACCGTGCCGTGCAGGGCGACGTCGACGACGGCCTCGCGCTCGAGGCGCTCGCGCTTGGCGACGACGGCGGCGGCCGTGTTCACCGGGCTGCCCGCGTCGTAGGGCATGTCGAGGATCGTGGTCACCCCGCCCGCCGCGGCGGCCGCGGTCGCGCCGGTGAACGTCTCGGCCGGCTCCGAGAAGGCGTGGACGTGCGCGTCGACCGCGCCGGGCAGGACGAGCATCCCCGCGCCGCCGATCACGACCGAGGCCTCCGCGAGGGCGCGCGCCGCCTCGCGTCCGCGGAGCACGGCGGCGATGCGGCCGTCCTCGACGACCACCGCCCCGTCCTCGATCACGGCGCCCGGCGTGACGACGCGGCCGTGGACGACCGTCCCGCCCGCGGTCACCGCACGGCTCCGATGCGCGCCTCGACGGCGGTGAGGACGGTGCCGAGCACGACCATCGCCTGCGCGTTGATCATCTGCTCCGACTGATAGATGTCCTCGCGGGTCATCGGGACGATCGAGCGGACCGCCTCGTAGGCGGCCGTGCTGCCCTCGCCGAGCGCCCGGTCCTCCAGGTGCGGCGACGCGAGGTCGATGCCCTGGGTGGCGAGGATGAACTCCACTCCGAGGATCACCTGCGTGTTGTGGATGATGCTGCGCGCCTTCCGCGAGGAGAAGGTGCACATCGAGACGTGGTCCTCCTGGTTCGCCTTCGTCGGGATCGAGTCGACGACGGAGGGGAAGCAGAGCACCTTGTTCTCGGAGGCGATGGCCGCCGCCGCGCAGTGCACGATCGAGAAGCCCGTGTTGAGGCCGAGCTGGCCTCCGACGAGGTTGAGCGGCAGTCCGTAGCTGAGGTTGGGGTCGGTGAGACGGAACGAGCGGCGCTCGGAGATGGCCCCGATCTCGGCCACCGCGATCGAGATGAGGTCGGCCGCGACGCCGATCGGCTCGCCGTGGAAGTTGCCGCCGGAGAGCACGTCGTAGCCGCCCTCGCCGTTCGGGAGCACCAGCGGGTTGTCGGTCGCGGCGTTGGCCTCGCGCACCAGCAGGGTCTGCGCGAACAGGAGCGACTCGCGGGTCGTGCCGTGCACCTGCGGCGCGCAGCGGAGCGAGTAGGCGTCCTGCACGCGCGGCTTGTAGACGCCGCCGACGCGCTGCTCGTCCGGGAGGCGGAGGCGGCGCGCCTCCTCGACGGTGCGCTCGCTGCCCGCGGTGAGGGCGCGGACGTTCGCGGCGACGTCGACCTGGCCGGGGGCGTTCCGCGCGAGGTGGATGCGCTCGTCGAACGCGTCGAGCTCGCCGCGGATCGCCTCGAGCGAGAGCGAGAGGGCCACGTCCGCCTGGCGGGTGAGGCTCCACGCGTCGTGCAGGGCGAGGCAGGCGGTGGCGAGCGAGATGGTCGAGCCGTTGATCAGGGCGAGGACGTCCTTGGGCTTGAGCTCGAACTCGGTGGCGAGCCCGGCGGCCTCGAGGGCCTCGACGGCGGGCATCCGCACGCCGCGGTGGTAGGCCTCGGCCTTCTCGTGGCCGACCATCACGCTGACCATGTGCGCGAGGGGGGCGAGGTCGCCCGAGGCGCCGACCGAGCCCTGGCCCGGGATGACCGGCAGGACGTCGGCGTTGAGCATCGCGATCAGGCGGTCGATGCACTCGATCCGCACGCCCGACATGCCCTTGGCGATCGCGTTGGTGCGCAGCAGCAGGAGCGCGCGGGTCTCGTCCAGGGGGAGCGGCTCGCCGACTCCGGCCGAGTGGGAGTTGATCACCAGGCGCTGGAAGCGGGCCTGGTCCTCGGCGGGGACGCGGACGTCCATCAGCCGGCCGAGCCCGGTGTTGATGCCGTAGATGGCGGGGGCGTCGGGGGCGAGGAAGTGCTCGTCGACGTAGGCCCGGGCCTCGTTCGTGACCCGGCGGGCCTCGTCGCTGAGGACGACCTCGGGGAAGGTGCCGTCCGAGAGCCCGCGGGCGACGAGGGCGATGTCCTCGATCGTGAGCGTGAAGCCGTCGATCTCGACGAAGTCGGGCTGAGAGGAGCCGATCGTGGCGGTTCCGCTCGTCTGTGCCAGTTCAGTCATGGGAGTGAGTCTCTTTCGTTGATCCGGCTTCGGAGCCTCGGTCGTTCGGTGGTAGTGGCTCAAGTCTGCATAGAACGCGGATCAGCAGCAAGTCAGCCGAACAGAAGTGCTGAAGCGCGGCTGCTGCCGAAGCGGATTCGGCGGCGTGCGGCGATGGGGGCTGCCGGCCGAACGATGTTCGGCGCCGCGCCCCGCGCGCCCCGCGCACGACGGAGGGCCGCCCGCCGCGCTCGAGGCGCGGGCGGACGGCCCTCCTGCGGTGCGGTCGCGCTCAGCCGGCCGGGGCCGTGTGCACGGTCCGCGGGTCGTTGAACGACTGGACGCGGCCCGAGAACTCCGACTCGAGGTCGAGCAGCTCCTGTGCGGCGAAGAACGCCATGCCGCTGTGACCGGGGTACTCCTCCGGCATCAGCTCGTTCGAGTACGTGTTGCCCATCTCGGCGAGGTTCGCCCGGCCGGCCTCGATCATCCCGGCCATGGCCGCCTTCATCGTGAAGTGCATCGTGACCAGCTGGAAGCCCAGCTCCGCCAGCTGCGCGAACGACATCTGCTCGAGGCCGCGCTTGGCGTTGATGTCGGCGAACATCTTCAGCCCCGGCACCCGTCGGGCCACCTCGGCGGCGTCCGCGAGGGTCGTGACGTTGACCACGACCGTCGCGTGCGCTCCGAGGGCGACGCAGTCGATCATCCGCTGGATGCCCTCCTCCAGGTTCGCGCTGCCGTAGTTGCTGCGCGCGATCACCATGCAGTCGGTGCCCTCGACGGCGCGGACGGCGGCCCGCACCTTCGCGTAGTACTCCTCGCGGGGGATCATGTTGTCGGCCGAGACGTCCCGGGCGTAGCCGGGCTCGAACTCGTCCTCCATCAGCACCGCCATCGCGCCGGCCTTGGCCACCCGCCTGCAGGTCTCGTAGACCTGCAGGGGGCTGGCGCCGAAGCCGTCCTCGATGTCGACCGCGAGCGGCAGCGGCGACATGTCGACGATCCGCTCCACCGCCCAGAGGAGCTCCTCCAGCGAGAGCAGCCCGAGGTCGGGGATGCCCTTCATCGACATCGACACCTCCGATCCGCTCAGCAGCATCGCCTCGAAGCCGGCCAGCTCGACCGCGCGGGCGGAGGAGCAGTCGAAGACGCAGGGGGCCAGGACGCTCCCGGACTCCATCAGCTCGCGCAGGGTCCTCGTCGCGGTCATCGTGCCGTCTCCTCTCGGGGGGTGGTCCGCATCAGTCGTCCTTCGTGACGAGGCGGTAGTTCCAGGTCAGGCTCACGTTGCGGACCTCCATGCCCTGCACGGCCGGGTTGATCAGCATCGCGATGCCGTTCTGCACGGTCGGGATCACCGCCACGTCGCCCATCAGGATGTCCTCCGCGTCGTGCAGGCTCTGCCAGCGCGCCTCCGGCTGGGAGAGCATGTCGGCGGTGCGGGCCGCGGCGATGATCGAGTCGTACTCCGGGTTCGCGTAGCCGCCGAAGTCGCGGGCGGAGGTGGAGGACAGCAGCTCCAGGAACGCCATCGGGTCCTTGTAGTCGGGGCCCCAGCGGAAGAGGTAGAGGTCGAAGTCGCCGGCCGTGGCCTGCTCGTTCGCCGTCGCCTTGGGCTGGCTGGTGAGCTCGATGCTCAGGCCGGGCAGGTTGGCCTCCCACTGCGAGGCGACGTACTCGGCCTGCGCGATCGAGGCCTCGTCGTCCCAGTACGAGAGCTTCAGGCTCACGGAGTCGGTGCCCAGGGTGGCGAGGCCCTTCGTCCAGGCGGCCTGCGCCGCGTCGAGGTCGTAGGCGAGGTAGCTGCCGCCGGTGTCGCGGAACTGCTTCCCGTCGGGTCCGACCGCCAGGTTCTGCCCGACGAAGTAGTCGGCCGGCTGGGCGCCGTTCTTCAGCACCTCGTCGGCGAGCGCCTCCTTGTCGAAGGAGGTGGCCAGCGCGGTGCGGATGTCCTCGTTCGCGAGCGCCGGGTTCTGGAGGTTGGGGTAGAAGTACCACATGTGCACCTCGAGCGCCGTGGTCAGCTCGGGGGAGTCGGTGTAGCGGTCGATCAGGCTGCCGGAGATCTCGGTGAAGTCGAGGTCGCCGCTCTCCTGGAGGAGCGCCGCGGTCTGCGAGTCCTTCACGACCTGCCACTTGATCGCGTCCAGGTCGATCCCGGAGGCGTTCCAGTAGTCGGCGTTCTTGGCGACCGAGAAGTTGTTGGCGAAGTCCCACGAGTCCCAGACGAAGGGCCCGTTGTAGATCGTCGTCTCGGGGGTCTGACCGTAGGTGTCGCCCACGCTCTCGAGGTAGGCCTGGTTCACCGGGAGGAACGCGGGCCGCACCAGCAGCGCCTGGAAGTAGGGCACGTCGGCGGCGAGCTGCACCTGCAGGGTCTTGTCGTCGAGCGCCGTGACGCCGAGCTGGGTGTAGTCCATCCCCTCGTTGACGATCTCGTTGGCGTTCTTGATGCCGGCGGCGACCGCCTCGTTGCTGTTCGGAGCCGCGGTGGCCGGGTTCACCAGGCGCTTCCACGAGTACTCGAAGTCCTGCGCGGTGACCGGCGTCCCGTTGCTCCACGACGCGTCGCGGATCGTGAACGTGTAGGTCAGGCCGTCGTCGGACTTCTCGACGCTCTCCGCCATCAGCGGGTCGATCTGGCCGTCGGCGTCGAGCGTGTAGAGGCCGTCGAAGACGGCGGTGAGCACCTCGTTCGACATGCCGTCGTTCACCTTGTGCGGATCGACGGCCTGCAGGGGGAGCAGCTTGCCGACCGTGAGGACGTGGGAGGACGTGCCGGCCTGGCTCGACGACGTCGAGTCGGTGCCGCAGGCGGACAGCAGGCCGACGGCCGCGGTCATCGCGACCGCCGCCATCAGGAGCTTCGGGAGCCGTTTCATGGGAGGAGGTACCCCTTCGTGTGTGGTGCATCGGGAGACTCGGGGGAGTCGGGAGGGTGCGGCGTCATCGAGGGGACTGGCGCATGCGTTCGGTGATCTCGCAGAAAGTCTGCACGGTGATGCCTCCTGAGGCAAATGGTCTGTATCCTGTACAGCGATTCCCACTCTGGCCGCACAGAAGCGGCTCACGCCCTCGAAAGGTGTCTCCCTTGCCGAACATAATTAGGCCGGTCCGGCTCGACGAGGTCGACCGCGCGATCATCAACGTCCTGGTGCAGGACGGGCGCATCCCGAACAAGGAGCTGGCCGACCGGATCGGCCTCGCACCCTCCTCCTCGCTGGCCCGGGTGCGGGCGCTGATCGAGAGCGGAGTCATCTCGGGCTTCCACGCCGAGGTCGACGCGCGCCTGCTCGGCAAGGGCATCCGCGCGATCCTCCGCGTGCAGCTGCGCGAGCACTCGCGGGCCGAGAACGCCCGCTTCGCCGAGGCGATGTCGAAGCTGCCCCAGGTGGTGAACCTGTGGCTGGTCGCGGGCGAGGACGACTACCTGATCGAGGTGGTCGCCGCGAGCCCCGACGAGCTGAGCGACTTCGTGCTCGACTGCGTCACCTCCGATCCGGTGGTCGCCGACACCTACACGACCCTGGTGTTCTCCCGCTGGCGCGGCGTCGGGCCGATCCCCACCGACGACGACGCGTGAGCGCCGAGCGCCTCCGCCGGCTCCTCGAGGGCGAGGTGCTGCTCGACACGCACAACGACCTGCTCTGCGGGCTGCGGCGCTACGAGGGGTACCGCGTCGAGGGCTTCGACCGGCTCCGCCCGGAGTTCCACACCGACCTGCCGCGGCTGCGTGCGGGGGGAGTCTCGGCGCAGGTCTGGTCGGTCTTCGTCTCGGCCCTGCAGAGCGAGGGCGACGCGGTCGCCGCGACGCTGGAGCAGATCGACGCCGCGTACCGGTTCGCCGCCGCCCACCCGCGCGACCTCCGGATCGTGACCACGGTGCGGGAGGCGGAGCAGGCGATCGCCTCCGGTCGGATCGCCTCGTTCCTCGGGATCGAGGGCGGCCACTCCGTCGCCTCCTCCCTCGGCGTGCTCCGGATGCTCGCCCGGCTGGGCGTCCGGACGATGACGCTCACGCACAACAGCTCGCTCGACTGGGCGGAGGCCGCCACCGGCACCCCGGTCGAGGGCGGGCTGACGGCGGACGGGGTGGCCGTCGTCCGCGAGCTGAACAGGCTCGGCGTCGTCGTCGACCTCTCGCACACCTCCGAGCGCACCCAGCTCGCCGCGCTCGCCGCCGCCTCCGCTCCCGTCCTCTACTCCCACTCCGGAGTCGCGGACGTCGCCGCGCACCCGCGCAACGTCTCCGCCCGCGCTCTCGCGGCGCTCGCCGCGAACGGAGGAGTGTTGCAGATCGCCTTCGTCGCTCAGTTCGTCTCGCGCGCCTTCGCCGACTGGTCGGCCGAGGCCGACGCCGCCCGCGCCGAGCTCGGGATCACCACCTCGATGCCCTGGCCCCGCGCCCCCCGCCCCTCCGAGGCGCCCGAGGACGCCGCCCGGGCGAACCGGGCCGCGTTCCCGGTGGCCGAGCCCGCCGCGCTCGCCGCCTTCGAGCAGTGGCGCCTCGCGCATCCGGCGCCGCTGGTCACCGTCGCGCAGGTCGCCGACCACGTCGACGCCGCCCGACAGGCGGTCGGGTCGCGGCACGTCGGCCTCGGCAGCGACTTCGACGGCGTCGCCGACCTGCCCGAGGGGCTCGGCGACGTCTCGGGCTACCCGCGCCTGCTCGCCGAGCTGGCCGACCGCGGCTGGAGCGACGCCGAGCTGCTCGACCTGGCCGGACGCAACACCCTGCGCGTGCTCCGCGCGGCGGAGGAGGCCGCCGAGGCCCCGGAGGACGCGCGCGCCTGAGCGCCTGCGAGGGCCGGATCCCGCCTCCTGGACCCGCGACCCAGGGAACGCTGGCAGGATGTACGGGACGGCCGGTGCGCGAGAGCGCGCCGCACGGACGGCACCGCCCGCTGAGAGCGGCCCCGCCCGGACCCGTCCCGCACACCTCCACCCGCTCCCGACAGCGCTCACAGCGCCGGAGCGACACATCACCGCGGCCCGACCGGGCGCGCGGTCGGACCCTGCGCCGCGCGCCCGCGTCCAGCCACTCCCTCCCGGAAGAACCGCATGAGAAACGCCAGAACCGCCAAGCCCGCCCGCCACCACCTCGAGCTCCCCAAGCCCAAGCCCCTCGAGAAGGGCGCCATGCGGATCACCCCGCTCGGCGGCCTCGGCGAGATCGGCCGCAACATGACCGTCTTCGAGCACAAGGGCAAGCTGCTCATCGTCGACTGCGGCGTCCTCTTCCCGGAGGAGAACCAGCCCGGCATCGACGTGATCCTCCCCGACTTCGCCGCGATCCGCTCGCGCCTGAAGGACATCGAGGCCATCGTCCTCACCCACGGCCACGAGGACCACATCGGCGGTGTGCCCTACCTCCTCAAGGAGCGCGGCGACATCCCGATCATCGCCTCGACCTTCACCCTCGCGCTGATCAGCGCGAAGCTGCAGGAGCACCGCATCACCCCGCGCACGCGCCCGGTGAAGGAGGGCGACCGGATCGACGCCGGCGTCTTCGACCTCGAGTTCCTCGCCGTGAACCACTCCATCCCGGACGGGCTCGCCGTCGCGATCCGCACCGAGGCCGGCCTCGTGCTGCACACGGGCGACTTCAAGATGGACCAGTTCCCGCTCGACGGGCGCACCACCGACCTCCCCGGCTTCGCGCGCCTCGGCGACGAGGGCGTCGACCTGTTCCTGGTCGACTCCACCAACGCCGACGTCCCCGGCTTCGCGATCTCGGAGGGCGACCTCGCCCCCGCGATCGACCAGGTGTTCCGCACCGCGCCGCGCCGCATCGTCGTGTCCAGCTTCGCGAGCCACGTGCACCGCATCCAGCAGGTCCTCGACGCCGCGCAGCGCCACGGCCGCAAGGTCGCCTTCGTCGGCCGCTCGATGGTCCGCAACATGGGCATCGCCGCCGACCTGGGCTACCTCAAGATCCCGGCCGGCCTCGTCGTCGACATGAAGGTGCTCGAGAAGCTCCCCGCGACCGAGATCGTGATGATCTGCACCGGTTCGCAGGGCGAGCCGATGGCGGCGCTCTCGCGCATGGCCAACAAGGACCACATCATCGACATCGGCCCCGGCGACACCGTGCTGCTGGCCAGCTCGCTGATCCCCGGCAACGAGAACGCGATCTACCGGATCATCAACGCCTTCACCCGCTGGGGCGCCACCGTCGTGCACAAGGGCAACGCCAAGGTGCACGTCTCGGGTCACGCCAGCGCGGGCGAGCTCGCCTACTGCTACAACATCCTCCGCCCCACCGCGGTGCTCCCCGTGCACGGCGAGTGGCGCCACCTCACTGCGAACGCGGCGATCGCGACCCGCACCGGGATCGACGAGAAGGACGTCTTCGTCATCGAGGACGGCGTCTCGATCGACCTGGTGAAGGGCCGCTCGCGCATCAGCGGGCGCATCCCGGCCGACCAGATCCTGGTCGACGGCACCACGATGGGCGTCGCCACCGAGGACGCGATGAACGACCGCATCGTCCTCGCCGAGGAGGGGGCCATCACGGTCCTCGCCATCGCCGACCTCGACCGCGGCACCCTCGGCGAGCCGGTCGAGTTCTTCACCCGCGGTTTCGTCGAGGAGCCGGGCTGGAAGGCCAACGCGAGCAAGGCGATCGACGACGCGGTCCTGCAGGCCGCGGGCAAGCCGGTCGAGCTCGAGGCCATGGAGGCGCTGATCACGCGCACCCTCGGCCGCTGGCTGACCCGCCGCCACCGCCGCAACCCGGTCATCACCACGATCGTCGTCGAGGAGTAGGCGCCTTCCACGCCGGCCTCCGCCTCCGCTACCCCCTGCCCCGCGAGGCGCGGGCGGAGCAGAGTGGGAGGGTCGGCAGGTCGCCGACGTGAAGGGAGAGCGCCATGAGCACCGACCGCACCACGGGTGAGGACACCGAGAAGACCGAGGACCTCCCCGACGGCACCGGGACGGACACCTCCTCCGGTGGCGGCGACACCGACACCGTCTCCGGCGGAGAGCCGGACGAGCCCACCGAGTAGGGCCGTGAACGACGAAGGGCGGGACCGCGAGGTCCCGCCCTTCGTCGTTCCGCCGATCAGATCAGCGGACCGTCGCTCTCGCTCGAGCGGCGGGTGACCTGCTCGCCGCTGGCCGGGTCGACGGCCGAGCGCGTGGTCGAGACGGCCTGACGGCGGCGTGTCAGCAGGACCAGCCCGAGGATCAGGCCGACCGCTCCGGCCGCCATGAGGATGTAGCCGACCAGCTTCAGGTCGATCCCGGACACCTGCACGTCCACCGCGAAGGCGAGGACCGCGCCGACGACGAGGAGGAAGATCCCTGCTCCGATGCTCATTGCGTGCTCCTTCTGACTGCCGCCGGAGCGCGCGCGGGAAGCGCGCAGGGGCACCGGCGATCGCCTCACCGTAGACCCGGGGTCCGGCGGCCCCCAGGCCTTCCAGCGGGAGCCTCCGGGGGTGTAGGGCCGCGCGGGGTCAGCGGTCGGAGACGCGGAGCATCACGCGGGTGCGGTCGGCGCGGGTCACCAGGCCCTCGATCAGGAGGAAGACGCGGTACTCGAGCCGGTACTTCGCCAGGAACACGCGGCCCAGGCGCTCGACCTCGCCGGGGTCGGCGTCGATCTCCGCGGCGGCCTCGACCGGCACCGCGTAGTCCGAGATGCGGCCGCGGCGGTCGCACGGGACGAGAGTCACCCGCGCGTCGTTGCGGAGGCGCTTCACCTTGCCGCTGCGGCGGGGAGTGGTGACGATCAGCTCGTCGCCGTCGCGGGCGATCCAGACCGGGGTCGAGACGGCGTCCCCGGACTTGCGGAACGTGGTGAGCGAGACGAAGCGCTCGTCGGCGAGAGCGGTGAGGTCCGGGGAGAGGGGCATGACCGAAGTAGAGCGGCCGCGAGCGGTCACCGCAAGCCTCCCTGCCACCTCGATCCGCCCCCGTAGGGTGGAGTGATGACCGACGCGACGCCTCTGATCGGCCCGACCGAGGCGCCCGAGCTGCACGTGATGACCTACAACATCCGCCGCCGGATGCCGCGCCTCACCTCCCGTGCCGTCGACCAGTGGGACCGCCGCCGCCCGCTCGTCCAGCGGGTGCTGGAGCAGGAGCGCCCCTCGATCCTCGCCGTGCAGGAGGCGCTGCCGGACCAGTCGGCCGCCGTGCACGAGGCGCTGGGCTCCTCCTTCGAGGCGATGGGCTTCGGCCGGGACGCGGACCGCGGCGGCGAGCGCGTGATGCTCTTCGTCGACCGCAGCCGCTACGCCGTCCGGCACTGGACCCAGATCGCCCTGTCGGACACCCCGGACGTCGCCGGCTCGCGCAGCTGGGGCAACCGCATCCCCCGCACGGCCGTGATCGCGGAGCTGACCGATCACGCGACCAGCCGCGAGCTCACCGTGATCTCGACCCACTTCGACCACATCTCGCGGCGCTCGCGCCAGCGCTCCGCCGAGCTGATCGCTCGCCGCGTCCTCGAGCTCGGACGCCCCGCGATCGTGATGGGCGACACCAACACCGACGTCGACACCGTCCCCTACCGGACGATCCTCGACGAGGGCAGCCTCGTGGACGCGTGGGAGACGGCGGAGGAGCACCTCACCCACTCCTGGAGCACCTTCTCGAACTACCGCCCGCCCGCGCCGGGCAAGCGGATCGACTGGCTGCTCGTCAGCGCGGGCGCGTTCGAGGTCGTCTCCGCGGGGATCAACGCCGTCCGCTACGGGGGAGCGGCGCCCTCCGACCACGAGCCGGTCCAGGCCGTGCTGCGCTTCACGAACCCGTGAGCGGCACCGCCCTCGTCGAGACCTTCCTCGAGCCCCCGCGCACACGCGGGGAGTGGACGGCCGACGGCATCCGCGCGATCGGGGCGGCGAGCATCGTGGCGGCCGCGATCGGCTGGGACCTGGTCGACGTGGCGGTGCTCGCGCTCGCGGCGATCGGGCTGGTGCTGCCGCGCTTCCTCGGCATCCGGCCGGCGCTCGACGCCCTCTTCGGGCTCGCGCTGCTCGTGGCGTCCTGGAGCAGCGTCCTCGGCCTCTACGAGGCCTGGCCGCAGTGGGACCTGGTCGTGCACTGCGTGCTCAACGGGTTGATCGCCGCGGTGGCCTACATCGTCGCCGCGCGGGCCGGAGTGGTGCCGGCCGTCGCGGGCGATCGCGGGCCGCTGCTCCCGGCGGTCGTGCTCTGCGCCTGCTTCGGCACGACCGCGGGCGTGCTGTGGGAGTGGGGCGAGTGGGCGGGGCACCGCTTCATCGACTCCTCGATCTTCGTCGGCTACGAGGACACGCTCGGCGATCTCGCCGCGGGTGCGCTGGGCTCGATCCTCGCCGGCGCGCTGATGCGCTTCTGGTCCGCGAAGTCCCGGGTGGTCGGACCGGGCGCCTCGCGCGGCGTCGGAGGTGCGGCGTAGCCTGTCCCGCATGTGCGGCCGCTTCGCGATGGACTCCGAGACCGATGAGCTGATCCGCGAGTTCGTCGCCGCGGGCGGGCGCGCCGAGGACTGGGCGCCCGACTACAGCGTCGCTCCCACCGACATCGCGCCGATCGTGCGCGAGCGGCTCCACGAGGGAGAGCGGGAGCGCGAGCTGGAGCTCGCGTCCTGGGGCTTCACCCCGTCCTGGTCGAAGGGCAAGGGGCCCTCGCCGATCAACGCGCGCCTCGAGACGGTCGCGACGAACGGCCTGTTCCGCGGAGCGTTCGCCAAGCAGCGCGCGATCGTCCCGATGCGCGGGTACTACGAGTGGGAGACCCGCGCCGACGGCAAGCAGCCCTGGTTCCTGCAGGGCGAGGAGCCGATCCTCGCCGCGGCCGGCCTCTACACGGCGCGCAAGGAGGGCGACGACTGGCGCGTCTCCTTCACGGTCATCACCCGCGAGGCGCGCGACGCCTCCGGCGAGGTGCACGACCGGATGCCGGTGTTCCTCACCCCCGACGTGCGCGACGCCTGGCTCGACCCTGCGCCGCTCGCCTCCGCCGAGGAGATGCTCGCCACCCTCGACCGGGCGTCCGTCGCGATGGCCTCGACCGTCACGGCCCACCCGGTCGACCGCCGCGTCAACAACTCCCGCACCGTCGACCGCCGCGACCCGGGCCTGCTGACGCCGCTGGCCTGACAGGCCCGGGCTGATCCGCGCCACGGCCGGCGCCTCCCTCCCTCGCCCGCGCCGTCCGGGTGAGAACGCGGGAGGGGCGGAGCCGCGGCCCCGCCCCTCCCGGGCGTCCTACTTCGTGCCGGCGTGACCCGGGAACGGCTTGCCGTTCAGCGAGACCTCGTCGGGGTCGACCTCGACGTCGCCCACGTCGTCCGGGCCGCCCGTGCCGGGCACGGCCTTCACCTCGGCCGAGCCGGAGACCTCGGTGCGGCTCTCCGCCGGGTCCGAGTCCTGCTTGGCCTCGGTCTCGCGCTCGCTGCCGGGCGACTCCGAGATGTCCTTCTCGATGGTCTCGCTCTCGGAGGAGGTGGCGGGCGCCGCCCCGTCCGGCTTGCCGATGGTCGAGCCCTGGTCGTCCTGCTCCGTGCGGTCCTGGTCCATGTCGTCGCCTTTCGTCGGGACCTCCGACGCTACGTCGGGGCGTCCGCGGGGGCACCCGCTTGACAGCCCGGCCGAGGGAGGGCGGCGTGCAGGGTCGACGTACTACCCTGGGTCGACGGTCGCACCGGGGGGCGCGGCACACCCGCCGCCGACCGCGAGGAGGACCCGTGGCATCCCACCGGACAGGCGACACCCGCATCGTCGGGACGACGGTCGACGGCCGGTACACGATCGAGGAGCTCATCGGCCGAGGCGGCATGGCCACGGTCTACCGGGCGCGCGACGGCGTCCTCGGCCGCTCCGTCGCGCTGAAGATGTTCGCCCCCGGCATCGACGACGCGCAGGACCTGCAGCGCAAGGCGTCCGAGATCCGGCTGCTCGCGGCCCTCAACCACCCCGCCCTCGTCACCCTCTACGACGCGCACGACGGCGGCGACGACACCAACGGCCAGGCCTACATGGTGATGGAGCTCGCCGAGGGCCCGAGCCTGTCCGAGCGGCTCGCGCAGGGCCCGGTCGCGCCGAACGACGTCGCCTCGATGGCGGGCGACCTCGGCGAGGCGCTGCACACGGTCCACGCGGCCGGAGTCGTGCACCGCGACGTGAAGCCGTCGAACGTCCTGCTCGTCCCGAGCCCGCTGACCAGCCGCGAGTTCCGCCCGAAGCTGGCCGACTTCGGCATCGCCTCCCTCATCGACGCGACGCGGATCACCGCCCCCGGCACCCTCATCGGCACCGCCGCCTACCTCAGCCCCGAGCAGGCGCACGGCGATCCGGTCACCTCGGCGAGCGACATCTACTCCCTCGGCCTGGTGCTCCTGGAGTCGCTGACCGGCCGCCGCCCGTTCACGGGCTCGGCGATCGAGGTGACGCTCGCCCGCCTGCTCCGCGATCCCGAGGTCTCGGAGTCGCTCGGCAGCGGCTGGACCTCGCTCCTGACCGCGATGACGCGGCGCGAGCCCGATGAGCGCCCCGCCGCGCTGCAGGTGGCGGAGTCGGCGCGCCGCCTGATCGATCCGCGGCGCGACTCCCCGCCTGCGGCCATCGTCGTCCCCGACGTCCCCGCCACCCGCGTGATGTCGACGGAGCCCCTCCCCGAGACCGAGCAGATCACGCGGACGGAGGCTCTCGACCCGACCCGCCGGCTCGCGGCCGACCCGGCCACGGAGGCGATCGCTCCGACGCAGCGCTTCACGGCGACCGAGCGGATCGCTCCGGCCCCGCAGACCGCTCAGGCGCCGCAGGCCGCTCCGGCGCCGCGCACGGCCCCGCTCCGCTCCGCGTCCGCGGCTCCGCAGCGCCGCGGCCCGAGCCCGTGGCTCATCGTGCTGGTGCTCGCGCTGGTCGCGGTCGCCGTCGGGCTCGCGATCATCCTGATCGACGGTCCCCAGTCTCCTCTGCCGCAGGTGGACGGCGAGCTGGGCGACCACCTGCGTCAGCTGCGCGAGAGCATCCGCTCGTGAGGGGCCTCCGACTGCGCGCCGCCGGCGCCGTGCTCGCCTCGGTCCTGCTGCTGAGCGGCTGCTCCTCCGCGCCGCAGGGCATCGACGACGGCACCGCCCGGACCCTCGACGACGCGGTGGTGGCCGTCGCCGAGAAGGCCTCGGCCGACGACTACCAGGGCGCCCTCACCGAGCTCGCCGCACTGCAGTCGGCGCTCGACGCCGCGCTCGCCGAGGGCTCGGTCAGCTCCGACCGCGCGGCGACGGTGCAGACGCAGGTCGACGTCGTCCGCGGCGACCTCGAGTCCCTGATCGCGGGAGCCCCGGAGCCGACGCCCGCCGAGACGACGGCGCCGGCTCCCGAAGAGACGACCCCGGTCGAGGAGGAGCCGGAGGACACTCCCGCTCCCGTCGAGACCGAGGACGACCCCGCGCCCTCGCCCGAGGAGTCGGAGCCGGAGGAGACGCCGACCGAGCCGGAGGAGCCCGCGGAGGAGACCCCGGCCGCTCCCGGCGACGACGCTCCGGGCGGCAGCGGCGACGCTCCGGGGAACGGCGGCGACGCACCGGGCAACAGCGGGAACGCTCCCGGCAACGGCAACGGCAACGGCAACGGCAACGGCAACGGCAACGCGGGCGGCAACGGCAACGGCAACGCGGGCGGCAACGGCAACGGTCCCGGCGCTCGCGGCGCAGCGACCGGAGTCGGCGCGCCCGCGGGCAGCGGTGCCGCGCCCGGGGCCGCGAAGGGCCCCGGCGGCCGCTAGAGCGCTACTCCTGCGTCGAGAGCACGACGAACGCGGCGTCGAGCTCGACGTCCACGTCGGTGCCGTCCTCGCGGGTGACCTCCACCTCGAAGACGTGGTCGGCGTCGTCGCTGCGCTCTGCCTCGGTGACCGTCCCCGAGCCGACTGCGCCCAGCGCGGCCTCGCTCGCACGGGCGAGGTCGTCGCCGGTGAGGTCGTCCGGATCCACGGCGGCCGCGGTGGGGTCGCCGCCGCCGGCCGGGGCGACGGCGTCGCCGGAGCCCGCCTCGAGAGCGCGGTCGTCGGGGTCGACGGACACGACGGCGAAGGAGTCGTCGAGGCGCACCTCGTACTCGAGGCCGTCGCGGCCGGTCAGGTCCAGCTCGTAGCCGGTGGCGCCGTCGTCGTCGCGCTCGGCCGAGGTGACGGTCCCGCCACCGATCTCGGCGAGGGCTGCCTCGCTCGCGCGGTCCAGGTCGCTGCCGGTGAGGGAGTCGGATCCCTCGAAGCCGTCGGTCGCGGCGTAGGCGATGCCCGTCCCGGCTCCGATCAGCACGACCGCTCCGGCGATCCCGGCGATGATCTTCGTCTTCTTCTGCACGACGGCTCCGTCCCGGCGCCGCTCGTCGACGCCTCCAGCACTCTCGCGGTCGGGCGCTGAAGCCAGCCTGAAGCGCCCGCTCAGCGGACGAGCGGCACCCGCACCTCGACCCGGGCGCCGCCCAGCGCCGAGTCGCCCACGACGACCCGTCCGCCGTGCGCCCGGGCGATCCCGGCGACGATCGCCAGGCCGAGCCCCGATCCTCCGGCGTCGCGCGCCCGGCCCTCGTCGAGACGGACGAAGCGCTCGAGCACACGCTCGCGCTCCGCCGCCGGGATCCCCGGTCCGTCGTCGTCCACCGCGAGCACCGCCTCCGCTCCGTCGATCCGGGTCGAGAGCGCCAGCTGCGAGGAGCGGTGCCGCATCGCGTTGTCGACGAGGTTCCGCAGCGCTCGCGCGAGCAGGGCTTCGTCGACCACCGCCTGCACGGGCGAGATCCCGCTCGCGTCGACTCGGGCTCCGGAGTCGCGCAGGCGCCGCACCTCGCCGAGGGCGAGGTCGTCGAGGTCCACCGGGGCCGCCGCCACGGCCAGGCGCGCCTCGTCCGCCCGGGCGAGCAGCAGCAGGCCCTCGATCAGGCCGCCGAGCCGCACCGACTCCTCCGCGACCGTCCTCGCCAGCCGGGCGGAGTCGAGCCGGTCCGGGTGCGCGAGCGCCACCTCCGCGGTCTGGCGCAGCGCCGCGACGGGGGAGCGCAGCTCGTGCGAGGCGTCCGAGACGAAGCGCCGCTGCCGCTCCTGCCCGTTCTGCAGCCGATCGAGCATCCGATTGAGGGTGTGCGCCAGCCGGTCGACCTCGTCGCCGGAGCCGGGGGCGGCGATCCGGCGGTCCAGGGCGGAGGAGGTGACCGCCTCGGCCTCCGTGCGCATCCGCTCCACGGGGCGCAGCGCCCGGCCGACGACGAGGGCGCACACCACCGCCACCAGCGCGATCAGCAGCGGGACGGCGACCGCGAGCAGTCCGATCGTGGTGGACACCGCCTCCTCGCGGCCCTCGTCGGGCACGCCGACCACCACGAGGGAGTCGTCGTCGAGCCGGCGGGCGGCGACCACCACCGGCCCCTCGTCGTCCACGTCGACCGTGACCGGGTCGTCGCTCTCGGCCCGCGCGAGCGGAGGGAGGTCCTCCGCGTCCTCGCCCGCCGCGGCGACCCGCCCGTCCACCACGAGCTGGACCAGTCCCTCCGAGCCGCGGACCGCCTCCGGCCCGCCCTGCTCCACCAGCGCCGCGACCCGCTCCGCCTCGGCGTCGGCGGCGGAGGCGGTGCTCGAGGCGAGCACGGAGGAGAGGACCAGGACGAAGAGCACGCTCCCGAGGAGCGCGGCGGCGGCCACCACGGCGGTCGCGGCCGCGGTGATGCGGGTCCGCAGGCTCCGGCGGCTCACCCGGCCACCAGCGTGTAGCCCGCCCCGCGCCGGGTGCGGAGGGTGTCGCGGCCGAAGGGCCGGTCGATCTTGTTGCGCAGGGTGCGGACGTACACCTCGACGATGTTCGGGTCGCCGTCGTAGTCGAAGTCCCAGACGGCTCCGAGGACGTCCCGCTTGGAGACGACCTCGCCCGTCCGCGAGACGAAGTACTCGAGGACGCTGAACTCGCGCGCGGTCAGCGGCACGGCCACTCCGCCCCGCTCGACGCTCCGGGAGGCGGGATCCAGCACGAGGTCGCCGACGACGCGCACGGTCGGCCGCTCGGCGGCTCCGCGGCGGATGAGGGCGCGCAGCCGCGCGACGAGCACCGGGAACGAGAACGGCTTGGTGAGGTAGTCGTCGGCTCCGGTGTCGAGGGCCTCGACCTGGTCGAGGTCGCCGTCCTTCGCCGTGAGCATCAGGATCGGGGTCCAGTCCTCGGCGGCGCGCAGGCGCTCGCAGACGCGGAACCCGCTGAGGTCCGGGAGCATCAGGTCGAGGACGATGGCGGCGTAGTCGGCCTCCTGCGCGTACCAGAGGGCGTCGGTGCCGGTGGTGGCGGTGTCCACGGCGAAGCCCTCGGCCTCCAGGCCCGTCTCGAGGGCGCGGAGCAGATTGATCTCGTCGTCGACGACCAGGATGCGGATGGCGGCCTCCCCGGGCTCGGCGCGCGGAGTCCCGCGCGAGCCCAGGCTAGCCGCGGGCCCGCTGAAGCCCGCCTGAAGCTCCGGCGGCCCACCGCGTCCCGCCGAGGCGCCCGCTCCCCGCCGGGACACCGGCCGGAGCGCGGTGTCCCGGCGGGATGCGCGGCGCCTGGGCGCGAGCGCGGGTCACTCGTCGCGGTCGGTGTACTCGCCCTCGCCCTCGGCGGAGGTGCCCGCGGCGCTGGTGTCGACGTAGCTGCCCTTGTCGGCGGTGGCCTGCTCGTTGACCGAGGTGTCGACGTAGCTGCCCTCGGCCTCGCCGGCGGTGTGCGAGACGCCCTCGGTCGAGGTGTACTCGCCGCCCTCGGTGTCCTCGGTGCTCGTGCCCTCGGCGACGTGACGGCCGTGGCCGGCGGTGTGCTCGTCGTGACCCTCGTGGTGGTCGTGGTGCTCGTGACCCTCGTGGTGCTCGTTGTCGTGGTCGTGGTGGGCCATGGCGGCCTCCTCGCTTCGTCGCGTCGGTGCGCGGTCGGATCGGCCGCGCTCGCTCCGAGACTTCTGCATCGCGGGCGGGGGTGCAAGACGTGGCGGCTGCACATCCGTGCCGCGCAACTCCTACCGGCGCCGGATCCGTCCGCCTAGCCTCCGAGGATGAGCAGACCCCCTCGCACCCGCTGGAGCGTCATCGGCCAGCTCGGCCCGGCCTTCGACGACGGCGGCCCGATGCTGCTGGTCGAGGCCCGATCGGCCTTCGGGCGCCGCCCGATGCACCGCGCGAAGGCGCAGCTGCTGCTGTCGGCGCTGCGCCACCGGGCCCGCGAGCTCGGCGACCGCGTCGAGTACGTGCGCTCCGAGACCTTCGGCGAGGCCCTCGCCGGGCGCGACGATCTCGAGGTGATCGATCCGCCGACCCGCGGCGGCCGCCGCCTCGCCCGCCGGCTCGGCATGAGCGTCCTGCCCAGCCGCGGCTTCATCACGGCCGAGGAGGACTTCCGCGAGTGGGCGCTCGCCCGCTTCGGCAAGCGCCTGCTGCTGGAGGACTTCTACCGGTGGAGCCGCGAGCGCACCGGCGTGCTGATGCGCGGCGACCAGCCCGAGGGCGGCCGCTGGAACTACGACCACGACAACCGCCAGCCGCCGCCCAAGGGTGCCTCCCGGCTCGGCCTGCCCGACCCGTGGTGGCCGGAGGAGGACGACATCGACGAGGAGGTGCGCACCGACCTCGCGCGCTGGGAGGCCGAGGGGGCGGTCCGCCTGGTCGGCGCCGACGGTCCGCGCCGCTTCGCCGCGACGCCCGCCGAGGCCGAGGCGGCGCTCGCCGACTTCGTGTCGTCGCGCCTGGGCGACTTCGGGACCTACGAGGACGCGATGCTCTCGGGCGACTGGACGATGGCGCACTCGCTGCTCAGCGCCCCGATGAATCTCGGCGTCCTCGATCCGCGCGCCGTCATCGACGCGGCCGAGGCCGAGTACGCCGCCGGCGGCGCCCCGATCGCGGCCACGGAGGGCTTCGTCCGCCAGATCCTCGGCTGGCGCGACTACGTCTGGAACCTGTTCTGGCACCTCGGCCCGGAGTACCGGAACCGCAGCCGGGCGCTCGGCGCCTCCACGCCGCTGCCCGCCGAGCTGCTCGCTCTCGACCCGAGCGGCATCGAGGCGAACTGCCTGCACGAGACTCTCGACGACGTGCACCGTCACGGCTGGGCTCACCACATCCAGCGCCTGATGGTGCTCGGTAACTGGGGACTGCAGCGGGGCTGGGACCCGGCGGAGCTCAACGACTGGTTCGTGGACGTCTTCGTCGACGGCACGGAGTGGGTGATGCCCGCGAACGTGATCGGGATGTCCCAGCACGCCGACGGCGGCGTCGTCGCGACGAAGCCCTACGCGTCGGGCGGCGCGTACATCAACCGGATGTCCGACTACTGCGGCGGCTGCCGCTTCGACCCGAAGGTGCGCCTGGGCGAGAACGCCTGCCCGGTGACCGCCGGCTACTGGGCCTTCCTCGACCGGGCCGAGCCGGTCCTCCGCGGCAACCACCGGATGGCCCAGCCCCTCGCGGGCCTGCGCCGCCTCGCGGACCGGGAAGCAGTGGTCGACCAGGAGCGCCGGCGCGAGACGTACTGACGCGGGGCCGGCGGCGCGCCCGCCGCTACTCCGCGCGCACGAAGCGCGACACGGTGACCGCGACCGTCACCGCGGTCGTCCCCTCCATTGCCGCGAGTCGAGCGTCCAGCGCCTCGGGATCCACGTGGTGGGCGCTCGGCCCCATCAGCACCTCGGCGCGCAGCTCGTCGACGCTCATCAGCACTGCCGTGTCCAGCTCGATGCGCTCCCCGAGCGCGAACCCCGCCAGCTGCTCGTCGAGCCGCTCAGCCTTGCCGGCGTCGATGCCGAGCATCCCGAACCGCTCGCGGATCTCGTGCAGGTGCCGCTCGCGCGGAGTGACGACGACGGCGACGCCGCCAGGACGGAGCACCCGCCGCATCTCCGGGGCGTTCCGCGGCGCGAAGACGGTGAGCAGCGCGTCGGCGGAGGCGTCGGCCAGCGGGAGGGGCTGCCAGAGGTCCGCGGTCGCGATCGCCGCCCGGGGGTGCGCGCGGGCGGCGCGGCGGGCGGCCGGGGCCGAGAGGTCCAGGCCCAGCCCGTCCGCCGCCGGATGCGCGTCGAGCACGGCCGCGAGGTACGCCCCGGTGCCGCAGCCCAGGTCGACCACGAGCCGCGCGTCGCCGGGGACGGCCGCGGCGACCGCGTCCTGGATCACCCGGTAGTGGCCGGAGCCGAGCAGGTCGGCGCGGGCCTGCACCATCGCCGCGGTGTCGCCCGAGGTCGCGTGCTTGCCGCGCAGCAGCGAGGCGTAGCCCTGGCGGGCGAGGTCTGCACTGTGCCCGAGAGGGCAGCGGAGCGAGGAGGGCCGGGGGAGCGCATCGGGGGCGAGTTCACCGCCGCAGACCGGGCAGGCGAGGGCGGGCAGCACCGTCGATCCGGGTCGGGCGCCCGGATCGAACGCGCTCACTCCGCGACGGGCGCGCGGGCCCGCATGGCGGTGACCGCCGCGTTCAGCGTCGCGATGGCCGGCACGGCGAACAGCGCCCCGGCGAGCCCGGCCACCTCGAGCCCGGTCGCGACTCCGAGGACCACGGCGAGCGGATGCACCTTCACGGCGGTCCCGAGGATCAGCGGCTGCAGCACGTGCCCCTCGAGCAGGTGCACCAGGATCACGACGCCGACCATCACCAGCGCGGCGACCGGCCCGCTGAACAGCAGCGCGACCAGCGCGGCGAGCGCACCGGTCACGATCGCGCCGAGGATCGGGACGAAGGAGCCGAGGAACACCACGATCGCGATCGGCACGACGAGCGGCAGCTGCAGCGCGAGCGCGCCGATGCCGATGCCGACGGCGTTGATCCCGGCGACGCCGAGCTGCGCGATCACGAACTGGCTGAGGGTCCGCCAGCCGGCGGCACCGCCGCGCTCCATCGCGGGGCGCGCGCGGCGGGGGAGGAGGCGGAGGAACCAGTGCCAGATCCGGCGGCCGTCGAGGAGCAGGAAGATCAGCGAGAACAGCGTGAGCAGCGTCCCGGCGAAGACCTCGGCGAGCTGGGAGCCGACGGCGAGGGCTCCGGACGCGATGGTCGACGCCTGCGCGTCGGCCCAGTCGACCGCGCGCTGCGCCCAGTCCGAGAGCTGCACGTCCGAGAACGACAGCGGCGGGCTCCGCAGCCACGCCTCGACGCCGTCGACCGCGTCGAGAGCGCGCTGCCCCACGCCGCTGAAGCCGGAGCGGGACTGCACGACCACCAGCCCGACGAGGCCGGTCAGCAGGAGGAGCATCAGGACGATCGAGACCAGGACCGCGAGCGGGCGGGGGAGCCGCAGGCGCTCGAGCCGGTTCCGCAGCGGGGTGAGGAGCGCGGTGAGCAGCAGGGCGATCAGCACCGGCACGACGATCACGGGCAGCAGCGAGACGAGGCGCACGAGGAGGTAGAGGAGACCGGCGACGGCGAGGAACCGCCACGACCAGGCGGCGGCGATCCGCATGCCGGTCGAGACGTCGCCCGAGGCGTCGTCGGGCGAGTCCGAGGGCGCCGGAGCCGGGACCGGAGCCGGGGGAGCGGCGTCCGCCGTCGGGGTCGCGGCAGTGCCGTGCCGCTCGTCGCGCGCTCGCCGTCCCCGCATGACCCCTCCGATCCTCTCGCAGTGTACGGCGGAGCGGGCGTCCGGGACCGGGAGGGAGCCCGGGAGCGCCACGCCTGGACGGATCGGCGCGCCGGATGCGTCGGCAGCGGCTCGTCGGGCGGGCGGAAGGCGCCCGTTCGCGCCGTCTCCGTCTCGTTCCCCGCCTCGGCCGCGGGAGGCCCGTCCTCGCCGGTAGCGTCGCGCGGGTCGGTGCCGAGCGAGGAGGCGACGGATGGTGGAGGCGGTTCTCGCGATCGCCGCGTGGTGCGCGGGCGCGGTGCTCGTCGTCAGCGGTGCCCTGAAGCTGGGCCGCACGGAGCGGTTCCGGGTGAGCCTCGAGGCGCTCGGGGTCCCGCTCCTCCTCCGGCGCCGCGGCTGGTTCGCGGCCGCCTTCCCCGTCGTCGAGATCGCGCTCGGCGCCGCAGTGGTGCTGGCGCCCGCTCCGCTGCACCGTGCCGCCCTCGTGCCGGTGGCGCTCCTCGACGCCGTGTTCCTCGTCGTCGCCGTCCGCGCGGTCCGCGCCAGGGAGGACGTCGACTGCGAGTGCTTCGGCGGCCTGGGCTCGGCGCGGATGACCGGACGCACCGTCGCGAGGAACGCGGTGCTGCTCGTGCTGGCGGTCGCCGGGGCGCTCGGCGGGCTCGCTCCGGCCGCGCTGCTCGGCGGCGGCGGGGCCTCGGCGGCGGCGTCAGGCCTCGCCGCCGCGCTCGCCGCGGTCTCGCTCGCGCTGGTGCGCGACCGCCGTGCGGCGTCGACGGCCGCTCGCGTCCGGGCGGCCGCCCGCTTCTCCGCAGCCGACCGGGGGTCCGCGCCGGGGCCCGCGCCCGAGGGCGACCTCTCGGCCGCCGACCTCGCGTTCGTCACGGTGGCCGGCGAGCTCCTGACGCTCGAGGAGCTGTCCCGCCCGGCGACGCACCTCGTCTTCTTCTCGCCCTCGTGCGCCTCCTGCCACGAGCTCGTCGAGCGCTTCCGCTGGTGGCCCCACGGCCTGCGCCCGGGCGAGGAGCTGCTGCCCGTCCTCCTCGGCCGCCGTGAGGACTTCGCGGTGCACGCCGTCTACGGACCGCTCGTCGACCACGCCCTCTACGATCCGGAGGGCCGCGTCGCCGCCGTGCTCGGCCGAGCGGGGACGCCGGGACACGTGCTGCTCACGCCCGGGCGTCCGCTCGGCGACGGCTGGACCTCGGGAGCCTCGTCGATCGAGGCGCGCGTGCTCCGTCCCGGATTCCTCGCCGAGCTGCAGGCGGCCGATCCGGACCCGGCTCCGGCGGCGGGCGGCGCGGCACCGCCGGGGTGACGACGGCCGACCGACGGCGGGCGGCCGGGCTCAGCGGCGCTCGAACTCGCCGGACATCGAGCCGTGCACGGGCTGGGCGGGATCGTCGCCGACGGCGCGGGCGGGGTCGTCGATCTCGACCGCTCGGGACGGAGTCTCCTCGTCGCTCGCGTCGAGGCCGAAGCCGTCCTCGAGCAGCTCCTGGGCGATGCGGCTCGAGAGGCCGCTCCTCTCGCCCGGTCCGGGGTCGCTCTCCGGGTCGACGGGGGCGGCGAACGCCTGCTCCAGTCCGGACGCCGGCATCCCGGCGTCGTCGATCGAGTCGGCTCGCCCGTCGGAGGGTCCTCGTGCAGGTCTCGGCATGCGCCCGAGCGTAGAGGACCGGCTCCCGGAGGTCGATGCTCCGTCGAGCACTGACCTGCCGCCTGGGCGCCGGGTCAGTCGTGCAGCGACCAGGAGTGGGGAGCGACCTGGACGCCGCCGACGGTCGCCGTCTCGTCGCCGAGGTTCAGCGCGAGCCGCGCGGTGCGTCCCTCCCGGCCCTCCGCCACGAGCAGCACGGCGGTGTTGGAGAGGTCGACCGTGCGGGTGCTCGCGCCGACCAGCCACGGATTCCGTCGGCGGAACGCGATGACCTCCTGGTGGGCCCGGTACGCCTCCCCGCCCGGCCACTCGGCGGGATCGGCCGGGAACTCGGGGCGGATCGCGTCGTCGCCGCCGATCCGCTCCTCCTTGACGCCGCGCAGGCCCCGCTCGTCACCGGAGTAGATGCTCGGCACGCCGGCGACGAAGCCGAGGATCGCCGTGGCGTGGCCGTGGTGGCGCTCGTCGCTGATCGCGCTGGCGATCCGGGTCACGTCATGGTTGCCGAGGAAGGTCAGGGGCAGGAACTCGCGGACGAACTCGTCGTGGCGCTTCAGCGACCAGGCCAGCTCGAAGAGGTTCGCCTCCTCGAGGGAGTTGCGGACGGCCTTCCAGAGCTCGTACTGCGTGACCGAGTCGAGCCCCGACTCCCGCACGTAGCCGGAGTAGTCGCCGTGGATGACCTCGCCGACGAACCAGGCGTCGGGGAAGCGCCGGCGCACGGGGTCGATCGCTGCGTGCCAGGCCGCCGGCGCGACCGCGTACGCCGCGTCGAGCCTCCAGCCGTCGATGCCCCGCTCGAGCCAGTGCGCGAGCACGGAGGACACGTGCTCCGCGACCTCGGGGTTCCCGTTGTCGAGCTCGACCAGGGCGTCGTGGCCCTCGAACACGTCGACGCGGAGACCGTCGACCTCCTGCGACCGCTCGCTGCGGGAGAAGCGCGCCGCCTCGGAGGAGCCCTCGCCGGCCGCGACCGCGGCACGCCACCAGGGGTGCTCTCGTCCCACGTGGTTGAAGACGCCGTCGAGCAGAACGCGGATCCCGCGCTCGCGGCACGCGGCGATCAGCGCGTCGAGGTCGGCCTCGTCGCCGAGGCGCGGATCGACCCGGAAGTGGTCGACCGTGTCGTAGCCGTGAGTGGAGGAGGCGAAGACCGGCCCGAGCAGCAGCCCGTTGCAGCCCAGCGCCAGCAGGTCGTCGAGCCAGGGCAGCAGGGCGCGGAGGCGGTGCTGCGGCTCGTCGTCCGGACCCGGACCCTCCGAGGCGCTCGCCTCGGCGCCGGTGAAGCCGAGCGGGTAGACGTGCCACCAGATCGCCGTCGAGATCCAACCGTCCGTCTGAGCCATCGTGGCCGTCCTCCCGGCCCGCTCGGGCGCGGGCCGCCGTCACTGTAGCGAGGCGGGCTGGACCGGAGCCGCGCCCGCTCACGGGCCGGGCCGCAGGGAGGCGATCCAGGCCAGCACGGCGAGGCCCGCCCGCACGGAGGCGGGTGCCGTGACGGAGCAGACGAGCAGCGCGAGAGCCGCGCAGGCGAGCCCGGCCACCGCGCTCCTCCGCTCGCCCGTCCACCGCAGCGCCCGCACGGACGCGGTCACCGCGGCGACCGCCACGGCGACCGCGGGGAGCGCCCAGAGCGGATGCACGGAGGACGCGAGCGCGAGCAGGCCCAGCGCGAGCGCCGCGAGCCCGGGCTCGTACGGTCGACGGGCGGAAGGGTGCAGCCGCGGCGGGCGGGGGAGGCCCGAGCCGGCCGGAGCGGGTGGAGGAAGGAATGCCGTCGTCGTCATGCGCCGATCCTCGTCAGGCGGTGGGCCCCGCGGAGAGGCGATCGGCGGATCGGTGGACGAGGGGCGCCGAGCGCCTCCTGTGGAGGGACCGACCGGCGCGATCGGCGTCGTTCCGGGCGTCTCGAGGTCGGAATCGCCGGAGATCCGGGGCGGGGCTGGTAGGTTACCGACGGTCCGACCGGTTGAGGACGTCCGTCCCCGGCCGAGGACGATCCATCGAAACCAGCTGTTCCGACAGCGAGAACGTCCTGGGAGGACACTCCATGGCTGACAAGTCGCTCAACCGCACCGAGCTCGTCGCGAAGATCGCCGCCGACTCCGGCCAGAGCCAGGCCGCCGTCAACGGCGTCCTCGACTCGCTCTTCACCACCCTCGCCGACTCCGTGTCGAACGACGTGAAGGTCACCATCCCCGGCTGGATCGCCGTCGAGCGCACCTCCCGCGCCGCGCGCACCGGCCGCAACCCGCAGACCGGCGAGACCATCCAGATCGCCGCCGGCCACTCGGTCAAGGTCTCCGCGGGCACCAAGCTCAAGGCCGCCGCGAAGTAGTCGCGCCCTCCGACACGGCCCCGGCATGCGCCGGGGCCGTCGTCGTCCGCGGACGCGGCTCCCGATCAGCCGCGGAACGTAGGCTGGAGCGGTGAATCGAACCGTCCGGATCGTCGGCCCTGCGCTCGTGCTCGTCGCCGCAGCGCTCGTCGCCCTCCTCGCGGCCCTGGCCTTCGGCGGGGGAGCCGCGGCTCCGCTGCTGAACGATCCCGGCCCCGTGGTCCGCTACGGCCTCCCCATCGCCAAGCTCGCCGTCAATCTCGGCGCCGCGGGCATGATCGGCTCGCTCGTGCTGACGCTGTTCGCGCTGAGCCCCCGCGCCGCCGCCGCGCGCGACGCCCGGTCGTCGTCCCGCGCGTCGACCGCGCACGCCTCCTCGCGCGCCGGCCACGCCTCCTCGCGCGGTGGCCAGTCCTCGTCCCGCGCCGGATCGACGCGCACCTCGGTCGCCCCCGCGCGCACCGCGGTCGCCGAGGCCGCGCCCGAGCCGCGCACCGAGTTCTCGATCGCCCTCGACGTCGCGGCCGCCAGCGCCGCCTTCTTCGCGGCGGCCAGCGCGGTGACCGGGTTCCTCACCTTCCTCAACGTCACGCAGACGCCCCTGAGCCTCGACCGCGACTTCGGCACCAAGCTCAGCTACTTCATCGGCAGCATCGAGGTCGGCCAGGCCTGGCTCATCACGACCCTGCTCGCGGCCGTCGTCACCGTCCTCTGCTTCGCCGTCCGCAACCAGACCGCGCTCGTCTTCGTCACGGGCCTGGCCCTGCTCACGCTGCTGCCCATGGCGCAGCAGGGGCACGCGGCGGGAGCGAGCGGGCACGACGCCGCCGTCACGGCGCTGGGCCTGCACCTCGTCTTCGCGGCGATCTGGCTGGGCGGCCTCATCACCGTCATCGCGTTGCGGCCCCTGCTCGGCGGCTCCCGCCTGCTGCCCGTGATCGAGCGCTACTCCAGCCTCGCGCTCGTGAGCTTCGTCGTGGTCGCGGCGTCCGGCTACGTCAGCGCCGAGCTCCGGCTCGCCACCCTCGACAACCTGCTCACCGGCTACGGGATCCTCGTGCTGGTCAAGGTCGCGGCCCTGGTCGCGCTGGGCCTGTTCGGCGTGCTGCAGCGCCGCTACCTCATCGATCGGATGCGGAAGGCGGGCGGCGTCGGCGGCCGCAGCTTCTGGTGGCTCGTGGGCGCCGAGATCGCCTTCATGGGGATCGCCTCCGGAGTCGCCGCGGCGCTCGCGCGCACCGCGACCCCGGTCGACCAGGTCGCCGCGAGCCAGCTGACGGATCCGACCCCGGCCCAGCTGCTGACGGGCGAGCCCCTGCCGCCGCCCGCGAGCGCGATGAACTTCCTCACGCTCTGGAACATCGACCTGGTCTGGCTCCTGGTCTGCTCCTTCGCCATCGCGTTCTACGTCGCCGGAGTGGTGCGCCTGCACCGCCGCGGCGACCGCTGGCCCCTGCACCGCACGATCCTCTGGATCGCGGGCATGCTCCTCCTGGCCTACATCACGAACGGCGGAGTGAACGCGTACGAGAAGTACCTGTTCAGCGCCCACATGCTCTCGCACATGGTCCTCACGATGGCGGTGCCGCTGCTGCTCGTCCCGGCGGCACCGGTCACGCTGATCGTCCGCGCCGCCGCCCGCCGCACCGACGGCTCCCGCGGCGCCCGCGAGTGGGTGCTGCTCGCCGTGCACTCGCGCTTCGCCACCGCGATCTCGCACCCGATCGTGGCCGCGCTGCTGTTCGTCGGGTCGCTCTGGGGCTTCTACTACTCCCCGCTGTTCCGCTGGGCCACCACGGACCACATCGGCCACGAGTGGATGATCGTCCACTTCCTCATCACCGGGTACCTGTTCGTCAGCGTGCTGATCGGAGTGGACCCGAGCGTGCACCGCGTGCCCTACGCGATGCGCCTCCTGCTGCTGCTGGGCACGATGGCGTTCCACGCCTTCTTCGGCCTCGCGCTGATGACGGGGGAGGGGCTGCTCCTCGCCGACTGGTACGGGGCGATGGGCTGGGGCACCTCCGCGCTCGCCGATCAGCAGGCGGCCGGCGGCATCGCGTGGAGCATCGGCGAGATCCCCACCCTCGCGCTCGCGATCGTCGTGGCGATGATGTGGAGCCGCTCCGACGCCCGCGAGACCAAGCGCCGCGACCGCCAGGCCGACCGCACCGGAGAGGCCGAGCTCACGGCCTACAACGACCGCCTGGCCGCCCTGCAGAAGCGCGGCTGACGCCCCGGGGTACGGGGGTCAGCCCCCCGATGCGGGTGGGCGCACCCCCGCATCTCGCGCCACATCCGACGCCGACGGCGCCTTCGTTCCTAGACTGGCCGCGCCGCTGGGCCGGGCCCTCCTCCGAGGCCGCGCCGGGCGGCTCGGACGAGCGAAGGGGGCCTCATGATCGAGGCACGAGGACTGACCAAGAGGTTCGGCGCCAAGACGGCGGTGGACGCGATCGACTTCACCGTCGAGCCCGGACGGGTGACGGGCTTCCTGGGCCCGAACGGGGCCGGCAAGTCGACGACCATGCGGATGATCGTCGGGCTGGACCGGCCGACGTCGGGCTCGGTCCGCGTCAACGGCCGGCCCTACGCCGAGCACTCGGCTCCGCTGCGCGAGGTCGGCGCCCTGCTCGACGCGAAGGCGGCGCACCGGGGGCGGTCGGTCCGCGACCACCTCCGCGTCATCGCCGCGACCCACCGCATCCCGCGCGCACGCGTGGAGGAGGTGATCGAGCTCGTCGGTCTGCAGAGCGTCGCCCGCAAGCGCGTGGGCGGCTTCTCGCTCGGGATGGGCCAGCGGGTCGGCATCGCGACGGCCCTGCTGGGCGACCCCCGGACGCTCCTGCTCGACGAGCCGGTCAACGGGCTCGACCCCGAGGGGGTGCGCTGGGTCCGCGACTTCGTGCGGGGCCAGGCGGCGGAGGGCCGCTGCGTCCTGCTGTCCTCGCACCTGATGAGCGAGATGGCGCAGACGGCGGATCACATCATCGTCCTCGGCCGGGGCCGCATCCTCGCGGACGCCCCCCTCGCCGACTTCCTCGCGGAGGCGCGCCCCCGGGTGCGCGTCGCGAGCCCCGAGGCCGACCGCCTGGCCGAGCTGCTCGCCGGAGGCGGCGCCCGGGTGGCCCGCACCGAGGGCGGGCTCGAGGTGGAGGGACTCGACGCCTCCGCGATCGGCGAGCTGTCGCTGCGCGGCGGCATCGTCCTGCACGCCCTCACACCGCTGACCCGCTCGCTCGAGGACGCCTACACCGCGATGACGGCGGACGCCGTCGAGTACGCCACCGCGACCGCCTCCGCCACGGAAGGAGCCGTCCGATGACCGCTCAGAGCACCGCACCCCGTCCTTCCACTCTCGACGGCGTCCGGCTCCGAGCCGGGGGAGTCGTCGCCTCGGAGGCGCTCAAGCTGGCGACCGTCCGCTCCACCTGGTGGTCGCTCGGCGTCTCGGTCCTCCTCGCCCTCGGTCTCGCGGCGATCCTCGGGGGGACCCTCGACGGTGTCGGATCCGCCGAGGGGGCGACTCAGCTGGCGGTCGCCGCCGCCACCGTGCACCTGCAGCTGGTCGGCCTCGTCGTCGCGGTCCTCGGCGCCCTCTCGATCGGAGGGGAGTACACGACCGGGATGATCCGGTCGACCTACACCGCCGTCCCACGCCGTCTACCCTCGCTGCTCGCCCGCACGGCGATGGTGGCCCTCGTCGCCTTCGTGCTCGGCCTGATCACCACGGGCGGGTCGTTCGCCCTGATCGCCTCCGGGCTGGCGGGCAGGGGAGCGGCGCCGGTGGTCGACGGCGAGGTCCTCGGCGCACTCGTCGGCGGCGCGTTCCACCTCGCCGTCGTCGGGGCCTTCGCCGTCGGGCTGGGCGCGCTGCTGCGCAGCTCCGCGGCGGCGATCGGCACCGCCGTCGGGGTCCTCTTCGTGCTCCCGATCGTCGTCTCGCTGGCGGGCTCGCTCCTCGACGCGCAGTGGATCACCGATGCGTCCGCCTATCTCCTCTCGAGCCTGGGGTCGACGCTCTCCCGCCTGCCGGACGAGTCCGGCACCGGCGTCGGCGTCGGCACCGCCGTCCTGGCCTCGCTGGCCTGGGTCGCCGCGGCCGTCGTGCCCGCCCTCCTGGTCACCCGCGTCCGAGACGTGTGAGCCGGTCGCGGAGCCTCCTCCCCAGGCCTCCGTCACCGTCGCTCCTGCCGGCGGTGACGGGGGAGGAGGCGGGGCGCCTGTCTCCGCTGGGTACAGTGGAGCGGTGACTCAGCCGACCCTCTCCGACGAGCAGCAGCGGGTCTTCGACCTCATCGAGAACACGCGCGAGCACCTGTTCGTCACGGGTCGCGCGGGCACGGGCAAGTCCACCCTGCTCAACCACCTGAGCTGGAACACCGACAAGCAGATCGTCATCTGCGCCCCCACCGGGGTCGCGGCCCTGAACGTCGGCGGCCAGACCATCCACTCGTTGTTCCGGCTGCCGATCGGCGTCATCGCCGACTCCGACCTCGACCAGCCGCCCGAGCTGCGCAAGCTCCTCAACACCATCGACACGCTCGTCATCGACGAGATCTCGATGGTGAACGCCGACCTGCTCGACGGGATCGACCGCAGCCTCCGGCAGGCGCGGCAGCGGCGCTCCGAGCCGTTCGGGGGCGTGCAGGTCGTCCTCTTCGGCGACCCGTTCCAGCTCGCGCCCGTCCCCGGCGATCCGGAGGAGCGCGCCTACTTCGCCGACCGCTACCGCTCGCTGTGGTTCTTCGACGCCCTCGTCTGGCAGGAGGCGCCGCTGCGGATCGTCGAGCTCGGCCGGATCCACCGGCAGAGCGACGAGCGCTTCAAGTGGATGCTCAACGCGGTCCGCTTCGGCATGGTGACGAAGGAGATCGCCGACGTGCTGAACGCGGCGGGCGCGCGGACGCCGCCGGCCGACGACGCGATCACGCTCGCGACCCGCAACGACACGGTCAACCGCATCAACCAGGCGGCGCTGGCGCGGCTGAAGGGCCCGCTCAAGACCGCCTCGGCCGAGATCAGCGGCGACTTCGGCGGGCGCGCGTATCCGGCGGACCAGAACCTCGAGCTCAAGATCGGCGCGCACGTGATGTTCCTGCGCAACGACTCCGAGCAGCGCTGGGTGAACGGCACGATCGGCCGCGTGACGAAGGTCGCGGGGACGGTGTGGGTCGAGGTCGACGGCGAGGTCCACGAGGTCGAGCCGGCGACCTGGGAGCGCTACCGCTACTCCTACTCCGCCGCGACGAAGAAGCTGACCCGCGAGATCGTCGCCGAGTTCGCGCAGTTCCCGCTGCGGCTGGCCTGGGCGGTCACGATCCACAAGTCGCAGGGCAAGACCTACGACTCGGCCGTGGTCGATCTCGGGCAGCGCGCGTTCGCGCCCGGGCAGACCTACGTGGCGCTCAGCCGCATCACGAGCCTCGAGGGCCTCTACCTGACCCGGCCGCTCCGGCCGAGCGACATCATCGTCGACAAGGACGTGCTGCGGTTCATGTCCGAGCGGCGGGCGGAGCCGGCGGCTGTCGCGGAGGCGTCGGCGGAGTGACGCCCGGCGGAGGACGTCGGAGCAGGGGCCTCAGGCCGCCGCGCAGGTCCGGGCGAGATCGCGGAACAGCTCCGTCGTCAGCCGGTACGCCTCCGCGACCTCCGCGATGACCCGCTCGCGCTCCTCCTCGTCCCAGCCCGCGGCGTCGAGCTGCTCGCGGTAGGTGGCGCGGAAGGCCGACGGCGCGGCGATCTCGCCGAAGAGGAAGAAGCCGACGCCGTTGGTCTCGAAGCCGAACCGCCGCTGCAGCAGCCCGCGCACGATCGCGCAGCCGGAGAGGTCGCCGAGGTAGCGCGTGTAGTGGTGGGCGACGAAGCCGCCGCTCCAGCCCGAGGCCACGGTGCGGATGCGGTCGACGTAGGCGCTGGTCGAGGGCAGCGGACGGATGCGCTCGCGCCAGTCCTCGCCGACGAGGAAGCGCAGGTCCTCCGCGATCGCGGGGAGCCGGGTGAGCTTGGCCGAGAGGAACGGCTCCGCGACCGGATCGCCGGCCATGTCCTCCGCTACGGCCTCGAGGGCCTCGTAGACGAAGTAGTGCTGCGAGACGAGCGCGATGTAGTCGTCGCGGCTGCCGGAGCCGGTCATCAGCGAGGTCATGAAGGCGGCGCCCTCGTCGTCCGCGCCGGACTGCCCGATGCGCAGGCGCAGGGCCTCGGAGAACGGGATGACGTTCGACACGGTGGCCTCCCTCGCTGCTTAGGTTGGCCTTACCTTAGCCGAGCGGAGTCGCCGGGACCAGAGGGCGTCAGTGCCCGTGTCCGCCGTCGACGACCGAGTGCATCATCCCGCCCATGTCGCCCGAGCCGCCCGAGGAGGCGGCCATGGCGGGGGTGGCGAGGGCCGAGACGGTGAGCGCTCCGGCCAGGAGCCCGACGAGCGCGCGCGACGGCGAGACGGCCTTCTCCTCCGCGCGAGGAGAGCGGAGCGAGACGGCCACCACAGCGACCGCGATCAGCTGGAGGACCGCGGCGGCCAGTGCGGGCAGGGGCTCGGTGAGTGCGCCCAGGGCCAGAGCGAGCGCGAACGCCGCCAGGGAGGCGACCGCCACGACCAGCGACGTGCGCGCCACGACGATCCGGCCGCGCGCCAGGACGAGGACCGCCCAGAGGATCTCGACGGCGCCGAGGACACCGATCACCGGAGCCTGCACGCCCTCCCCGCCGGCGGCGAGCGAGAGGTGGACGAGCCCGGCGCCGAGTCCGGCGAAAGCGGCGTTGCAGCGGGCCACGGTGGTCATGGCGGCTCCTTCGCTGGTTCGAGGAAGAAGAGGAGGCCCCGGATCGACACACCGCATCGTGTCGTCCGGGGCCGTTCAGTCCGTCCGCCGCGGAAAACGGCGGGCCCACGGCGGACGGAGTAGAGGGGGGCGGCGGGTGCCGCCCGGGTCAGGCGGTCGCGGCGGTGCGCGTCCTCGCCGTCTTCTCGGTGCCGAGCCCGACTCCCAGGAGCACCAGCGCGCTGGCCAGGTGCAGGAAGTGGTCGGCGGTGTTCAGCGCCAGCACGTTCACGGCGGTGTCGACCAGGAAGAAGCCGACGATGCCCAGGAGCAGGTACACCGCTCCGACGGTCACGTTGACGGTGTTCGCCGCGGCGGCGGTCGACAGGCCCGCGATCAGCAGCGCGCCTCCGATGAGCAGGTGGGCGATGTTGTGCAGCGGGTTCACCTCGAAGATCCCGAGCAGGAGCCCGCCTTCGGTCGAGAGGAACTGCACGCCTCCGGTGACGACGAAGCCGAGGAGCCCAACGACGACGTAGACGGCTCCGAAGAGAGTCGCCAGCAGACGATTGGGGGATCTGCGCATGGTCTCTTACCTCCTTGGAGCAGCGCCTCTGCGCTGTACTCCCTCTCTTCGTAACCCGGCGCCTGCCGGTTTGGGAACGGGGTGGACTCCGCCGGTCACGGTCAGGACACGAATCGCGATCGGGCGCTCAGCGGCCCTCTCCGGCCGGACAGCGCCCCCGTACAGTGGTGCCGTTCGCAGACGACGGGGGAGTCGCACGGCATGGGATCTCGCAGACGGACGCGGACGGGACTGCTCGTCGTCCCAGTCCTCGTGCTCGCACTGGCCGGCTGCACGCCCGCCGCCGCCTCGCGGGTGGCGGAGGCGCCCGCGCAGGAAGCACCGGAGGAGCTCGCCTCCGCGCTGACGGGGTTCCTCGACGAGACGGTCGGCGTCGCCGGCGCGACCGGAGCGGTCGCCGGAGTCTGGTCGCCGTGGGGCGGCAGCTGGGAGGGCGCGGTCGGCTGGGAGTCGGACGAGCGCACCACCGCCCTCACCACCGACGCGCACCTGCGGCTCGGCACCGGCGGCACCGAGGCGATGACCTGCGACGTGGTCCTCGCCCTCGCCGACTCCGGCCGGGTCGACCTCGACGCCGACGTCGGCGAGACGCTCCGCTCCCTGCCCGGCATCGACGGGCTCACCCTGCGCGAGCTCTGCGCGCACACCTCCGGCCTGGCCGACTTCCGATCGGCCCTCTGGCCGACCGTGCTCCAGAACCCTCCGCGGCAGTGGCCGACGCTCGAGCTGCTCGCCGCCGCCCAGGTGCGCGGCGCCTCGGCCGAGCCCGGAGCGGCGTGGTCCGACTCCGCCACCGGTCCGCTGCTCGCCGGCATCGTCGCGACGCAGGTGACCGGTCGGAGCATCGGGGAGCTCTACGACCAGTACGTGGTGCCGCGGTACGGGCTGCGCAGCACGGAGCTGCCCGGCGCCTCCGAGGTCGACCTGCCCGCTCCGTCCCCCCGCGGCTACGCGGTCGCGCTGGACCCGGCGACCGGGGAGAAGCGCTGCGACGTGCGCCTCGACGTCACCGCCGCGTCCCCGTCCGCCCTCGGCGCCGCGGGCGGAGCGCTGACCGATCTCGAGGACCTCCGGCGGCTGGCGACGGGCCTCGCGACCGATCCCGCGGGCGACGCGATGTGGCAGGACCCGGTCGTCCAGGGCCAGGGTCGCGCCGACTACCTCCGCGCCGGGCTCGGCGGGCACGAGGCGGGACCCCTCCGCGGCTTCTCGGGCCTCGCGCCCGGCTTCGTCACCGCGGCCTACTCCGACCCGGTCTCGGGCCTGACCGTGGCCGTCTCGATCAACAGCTCGACGCCCGGCGGCGACTTCGCCGCGACGGTCGCCCGCACCCTGGCAGCCATCGCCGTCGAGCAGGGAGCCGCTTCGGGAGCCGAGGGCCTGCCCGAGCTCCCGTGGACGGCCGACGGCGAGCGCGGCGCCGTGCAGGGCACCCCGACGCGCTGCTGACCCGGCGGCGCCCTACTCTGGTGCCATGCCGATCACTCCCGACACCAAGGACTGGACCTGGGTCCTCGAGCGCCCCTGCCTCGAGTGCGGTTTCGACGCCTCGCTCGTCGACGCCGACGAGGTCGCCGAGCTCATCCGCGAGAACGCCGCCGCGTGGCCCTACGTGCTCGACCGCGACGACGCGGCGGGCCGGCCCGACGACGAGACCTGGTCGCCGCTCGAGTACGCCGCGCACGTGCGCGATGTGCACCGCATCTACCGCACCCGCGTGCAGCTGATGCTCGCCGGCGACGACCCGCTCTACCCCAACTGGGACCAGGACGTCACCGCCGTGGAGGAGCGCTACGACCAGCAGGACCCGGCCACGGTCGGCCGCGAGCTGGTCGAGTCGGCCGAGCGCATCGCCGAGGTGTTCGACTCCGTCGCCGGCGCCCAGTGGCAGCGCCGCGGTCGCCGCAGCGACGGCGCGGCCTTCACGGTCGACACGATCGCCCGGTACTACCTGCACGACGTCCAGCACCACCTGCACGACGTGCAGGGCTGAGCGCTCAGGTGTCGATGAGCTGCGGATTGAGGAACGAGAGCGTCCGCGCGTAGGCGAGCGCCGCGGAGGCGGGGCTCACCGCGTCGCGCAGGTTGCCGTTCGCGAAGTGCCGCTGCGTGTCCGGGTAGGTGTGCGCCGTGACCGGCGTCCCCGACTCCTTCAGCCGTCCGACGAACGACTCCGGGTCGTCGCCCGCGGGCCACTCGTCGCTCTGCGCGTAGTGCAGGAGGGTCGGGCACGGCACCAGCACGTGCTCCTGGGCGCCGAGGGTGGCGTAGTACGCGACGACCGCGTCCACGAGCCCGGTGCCCGCGGCGAGCAGCCCGAGGCGGCCGCCGAAGCCGAAGCCGATGACGGCGCTGCGCGGGGCCCCGGCCGCGACTCCGGCGCCGACCGCCTCGGCGACGGCGGCGAGGGTGCGGTCCTGCGCGGCCATCGCGGCGAGGTCTCGCGCGTCCTCCGGGGCGAGCGTGGCCCAGCCGTCGTAGAGGTCCGGCACGAGCACGTGGTAGCCGTGCTTCGCCACGGCCTCAGCGAACGGCTCCAGCCACGGAAGGCGCCCGAACACGTCGTGCAGCACGACCACCACGGGCCGGCCGGGGTGCCCGTACTCGAGGGCGACGCCCGGCGACGGGATCTGGACGAGCTCTGTCACCCCTCCACCCTGCCCTCTGCGTCCCCCGATCCCGCGCGCTGCCGCGGATCCGCCCGGCGTGTCGCGTCGGAACGCCGCTCGGGCGCCTCACCGCTCCGCGCGGCCGTGCGGCTCCAGCGGCAGGACGACCTGCTCGCGCAGGTGCTCGTAGACGACCGAGGTGCGCACGTCGGCGACCTCGCGGCGCTGGGTCAGCTCGTCGATGACGAAGGCGTAGAGGTCCTGGTTGTCGCGGACGGCGACGTGGATGATGAAGTCCTCCGAGCCGGAGGTGACGAACACGCCGACCGTCTCGTCGAGGCCGGCGACCCAGTCGCGGAAGGCCTCGATGATCTCCCGCGACGGCGGACGGATGCGGACCGCGATCAGCGCCTGCACGCCGCGCCCGAGGGCGGCGAAGTCGAGAGTGAGCGTCGCGCCGGTGATGACGCCGCGGCGCCGGAGGCTCCTCGTGCGGTCGAGGGCGGTGGTCGGCGAGACGTGCACGGCGGCTGCGAGGTCCCGGTTCGTGATCCGTGCATCCGACTGCAGGATGTGCAGGATCCGGACGTCGAGTTCGTCGAGTGCCGCTCCTGGGCCGTTCTGCTGGTCGTTCATACGGAGATCGTGCCGCAGGCGATCTCGACTGCCTACTGTTCGTGACGACACTTCGCACGAACCGAGGAGCAGCATGACCGTCCCCGTCCCCGTCCCCGACGCCGTCGGCTTCCACCCCGACGAGATCGACACCGCCGCGCCCACCCGCTCGGCCCGCCTCAAGTGGGTGGTCGTCGTCGACGAGTCCCTCCCGGCCGGCCGCGCCGTGAACGCCGCGATCTGCGTGGGCGCCGCGACGGCCGCGCACGTCGCGGGACTGCTCGGACCGAGCCCCGCCGACGCCTCCGGATCGCTGCATCCCGGTCTGCCGTGGGCCGGCTGCACGGTCCTCGCCGCCGACGCGGCCGCTCTGCTCGCGATCCGGCCGAAGGCCGAGGCGCACGCGGGGACGTTCGTCGCCGACATGCCCGCCTCGGCGCAGGCCACCCGCGTGTACGACGAGTACAGGGAGGCGGTGGCGGCGAGCGGCTCGGACGAGCTGCAGTACCTCGCGGTCAGCCTGGTGGGGCCGAGGAACCGGATCGACAAGATGGTCGGTCGGCTACCGCTGCTGGGCTGACCGGACGCCGCTGGGCTGACGGACGCCGCTGGGCTGACGGACGCCGCTGGGCTGACCGGACGCCGCTGGGCTGACGGACGCCGCTGCAGCGCTGGAGGAGGAGCCGCTCGCCTCGGACGGAGGACCGGTCGCGGGCGAGGGGGAGGAGAGCGAGTGACGGGAATCGAACCCGCGCCATCTGCTTGGGAAGCAGAAGTTCTACCATTGAACTACACTCGCGCGGCGCCGCTCGGGCGCACCAGGACATCGTAGCAAGGCCCGCGACCGGCCCACGCCCCGGGGTCGCGCCACGCTCTAGGATCGCAGCGTGCTCCTCTCCGACCGCGACATCTCGCTCGAACTCGCCTCCGGCCGCGTGGGGCTCGCCCCGCACGATCCGTCGATGCTGCAGCCGTCGTCCGTCGATGTGCGCCTCGACCGCTTCTTCCGGCTGTTCGACAACCACCGCTACCCGTACATCGATCCGGCCGAGGACCAGCCCGAGCTGACCCGCCTGGTCGAGACGCCGCAGGGCGAGCCGTTCATCCTCCACCCGGGAGAGTTCGTGCTCGGCTCGACCTACGAGGAGGTGTCGCTGCCGGACGACATCGCTGCGCGACTCGAGGGCAAGAGCTCGCTCGGGCGGCTCGGGCTGCTGACCCACTCGACCGCCGGGTTCATCGATCCGGGCTTCACCGGCCACGTCACCCTCGAGCTCAGCAACGTCGCGACGCTCCCCATCACGCTCTGGCCGGGGATGAAGATCGGCCAGATGTGCTTCTTCCGCCTCAGCTCGCCCGCCGAGAAGCCCTACGGCTCGGCGGAGTACAGCTCGCGGTACCAGGGCCAGCGCGGCCCGACCGCGTCGCGCTCGGCGCTCAACTTCCACCGCACGGACGTCTACTCGGACTGACGCCCTCCGCGAGATGCCACTTCGGTACGCGACACGCCGGTGAACGCGTACCGAAGTGGCATCTCGCGGGGAGGGATCCGGGCGCGGGGGTCAGCCGAGCAGGCGGGGGAGCTGCAGCACGAGCCAGGGGGAGAACGCCCACGGCGTCGAGCGGACGGCGGCGAGCGTCGCCTCGGCGTCGACCCACTCGTAGTCCATGACCTCGTCGAGGCGCGGATCGAGGGCGTCGCGGCTCGACAACGTCGCCGTGTAGACGGGGCAGATCTCGTTCTCGACGATGCCGGACGCGTCGACCGCGCGGTAGCGGAAGTCCGGCAGGGCGACCTCCAGCGTGGCCAGTCGGGCGCCGAGCTCGCGCTCGGCCCGGCGGACGACGGCGTCCTCGATCCGCTCGCCCGGGGCGGGATGCCCGCAGAAGGAGTTGGTCCAGACGCCCGGCCAGGTGCGCTTCTCCAGCGCGCGGCGGGTCACGAGCAGCGCGCCGTCCGGGGAGAAGACGTGGCAGGAGAACGCGAGGTGCAGGGGAGTGGCCGTGTCGTGCACGGTCGCCTTGTCGGCGACTCCCACGGCGTTCCCGGCCTCGTCGAGGAGGACCACCTGCTCGATCCGGTCCGTCTGCACAGTGGCGGCTGGCGAAGTCATACCCGCAAGTCAAGCACGCCGCAACACATCAGCCGGCTTATCGTTCGGGTTCTCCCCTTTGTTAGCCTTCCCACGTGGATACGCGCGACCCCGTGGTTCTGTCCCGGTTGAGGCAGGAGCACGTTGATGCCGTCCTGGACAGGTTCTTCTCGTTGGCGAGGTCCCGGGCGGTGCGTCTCGGACCCCGCTACCTGACCCTCTGGCAGACGCTGGAGGCCAACACCCGCGGCGGCAAGCGCTTCCGCCCGCTGATGGTGATCTCGGCGTACGAGGCCCACGGCGGCCAGGATCCGGAGGCCGCCGCCCATCTCGGCGCGGCGTTCGAGCTGCTGCACACCGCGCTGATCGTGCACGACGACGTGATCGACCGCGACTTCGTGCGCCGCGGCGGCCCGAACGTCTCGGGCAGCTACCGCGACGAGGCGACGACCGCAGGCCTCTCCATCCCGATCGCCGAGCACCGCGGCACCTCGGTGGCCGTGATCGCCGGAGACCTCGCGCTCACCGGCGCCCACCGCCTCGTCGAGGGCGTCGGCGCCTCGGACGGCGTGCGCGCCCGCCTGCTCACCCTGCTCGACGAAGCCGTCTTCGCCTCGGCCGCGGGCGAGCTGGCCGATGTGGACTTCTCCCTCATGCCGGGCATGCCCTCGGTCGACGAGGTGCTCGAGATGGAGCGCCTCAAGACGGCCGTCTACTCCTTCGAGGCGCCGCTCCAGGCCGGAGCGATCCTCGCCGGGGCCTCGGACGCCGCGGTGGACGCGCTCGGCGAGTTCGGCCGCTGGATCGGCATCGCCTACCAGATCGTCGACGACCTGCTCGGCGTCTTCGGCTCGGAGGGTCAGACCGGCAAGACCACGCTGGGCGACCTCCGCGAGGGCAAGCGCACCGTCCTCATCGCCCACGCGGCCGGCACGGACTGCTGGCCCGACATCGAGGCGCTGATCGGCGACGAGCACCTCGCGCCGGAGACCGCGGAGAAGGTGCGCGGCATCCTCGAGGAGTGCGGCGCCCGCAGCTACGCCGAGGGGCTCGCGAACCAGTTCGCCGACCGCGCCTGGGCGGCCCTGGAGACCCCCGCGGTGTCGGAGGCGTTCCGCAACGAGGTCCGTCCGCTGGTGGCCAGCGTGGTCGGGCGCACCCGATGAGCGCTGCCCGCCACGCGCGGATGCGCGCGACGATGCGCTCCGCCCGGCCGAGCCCCCGTACGGTGGCACGATGAGCCGCCAGAGCGAACTGTACGACCGCGTCGCGCACGAGTCGTCCGCGCAGGTGATCCGCCGCTACTCCACCTCCTTCGGGCTGGCCACGCGCCTGCTCGCCCCGGGCGTCCGCGAGCGGGTGGAGGACGTCTACGCCCTCGTGCGCGTCGCCGACGAGATCGTCGACGGCGTCGCCGAGGAGGCCCGTCTCGACCGGGCCGCGGTCGAGGAGTCCCTCGACGCCTTCGAGGCCGAGACCGAGCGCGCCCTCGCCTCCGGCTACAGCTCCAACCTCGTGATCCACGCCTTCGCGCGGACCGCTCGGGCGACAGGATTCGGCACCGAGCTCACCCGTCCGTTCTTCGCCTCGATGCGCGCCGACCTCCGCGAGACCGAGCACACCCCCGAGTCCTTCGAGGCCTACGTCTACGGCTCCGCCGAGGTCGTGGGGCTGATGTGCCTGCACGTGTTCCTCGCGGCGCCGGACGCGGGGCTCGTCTCCGAGGCCGCCCGCGAGCGGCTCGTGGCCGGAGCGCGCCGCCTGGGCGCCGCGTTCCAGAAGGTCAACTTCCTCCGCGATCTCGCCGCCGACGTCGACGGCCTCGGCCGCAGCTACTTCCCCGGAATCGACCCGCGCGCGTTCTCCGAGCGCGACAAGGCCTCGCTGCTCGCCGACCTCGACGACGACCTCGCCGAGGCCGCCGCCATCGTGCCCGAGCTCCCGCGCTCCAGCCGGCGCGCGGTCCTGCTCGCCCACTCCCTCTTCGCCGCCCTGGCCGACCGGATCCGCGCCACGCCCGCTGAGGAGCTCCTCCGCGCCCGCGTCAGCGTGCCCACGGCCACGAAGGCGGCGCTCGCCGCGAGGGCGGCCGTCTCGACGCTCGGCCCGCGCCTGGGCCCCGGCCCCGTCCGCGCGACCCGCTCGAGGACCGGCCCGCACCGCGCCGTCGTCATCGGCGGCGGGATCGGCGGGCTCGCCTCCGCCGCGCTGCTCGCGCGCGACGGCTACGACGTGACCCTCCTGGAGGCGCGCGAGGCCGTCGGCGGCCGCGCCGGCTCGTGGGAGCACGAGGGCTTCCGCTTCGACACCGGTCCCTCCTGGTACCTGATGCCCGAGGTGTTCGACCACTTCTTCCGCCTGATGGGCACCAGCGCCGAGGAGCGCCTCGACCTCGTCACGCTCGACCCCGGCTACCGCGTCTACAGCGAGGGCGTCGACGAGCCGATCGACGTGCTCGCCGACCTCGAGTCCAACCTCGCGCTCTTCGAGAGCATCGAGCCCGGAGCGGGCGAGCGGATGCGCGCGTACCTCGACTCCGCGCGCGACACCTACGAGATGGCCAAGCGCCGCTTCCTCTACACGAGCTTCTCCTCCTTCCTCCCGCTGCTGCGCCGCGACGTGCTCAGCCGGACCGGGAGGCTCGGCCGCCTGCTGCTCACGCCGCTCGACACGTTCGCGGCGACGGCGGTCACCGACAACCGGCTGCGCCAGATCCTCGGCTACCCGGCCGTCTTCCTCGGCTCCTCGCCGTTCGCCGCGCCGAGCATGTACCACCTGATGAGCCACCTCGACCTCGCCGACGGCGTGCTCTACCCGATGGGCGGATTCACGAAGCTGATCGAGGCGGTCGCCGACGTCGCCGAGGAGGCGGGCGTCACCGTCCGCACCTCCTCGCCCGCGACGCGGATCCTCACCGCGCGCTCGCCCCGCGGCGGGCGCCGAGGCGCCGAGGTCGTCGGTGTCGAGTTCACGGGCCCCGACGGCACGGAGCGGATCCCCGCCGACCTGGTCGTCAACGCCTCCGACCTCTTCACCACCGAGCAGTCGCTCCTCCCCGAGGAGCTGCGGACCTACCCGCCGTCCTACTGGGAGAAGCGCGAGCCCGGCCCGAGCGCCGTCCTCGTCCTCCTGGGCGTGCGCGGAAAGCTGCCCGAGCTCGAGCACCACACCCTGCTCTTCACGAAGGACTGGCGCGACAACTTCGACAAGATCTTCGGCGAGCACCCGACCGTCCCCGACCCCGCGTCGATCTACGTCTGCCGCCCGAGCGCGACCGACGCGAGCACGGCTCCGGAAGGGCACGAGAACCTGTTCGTGCTCGTGCCGATCCCGGCCGACACCTCGATCGGTCACGGCGGAGTCGACGGCGCGGGCGACGCGCGCGTCGAGGCCATCGCCGACCAGGCCGTCGCGCAGATCGCGACCTGGACCGGCGCGACCGATCTGGCCGAGCGCATCGTCGTCCGCCGCACCATCGGCCCGGCCGACTTCGAGAGCGATCTCGGCGCCTGGCGCGGCTCGATGCTCGGGCCGGCCCACGTCCTCTCGCAGAGCGCCTTCTTCCGCGCCGGGAACGTCAGCAGGCACGTCGACGGGCTGCTCTTCGCCGGCAGCTCCACGATCCCCGGCATCGGCCTGCCGATGTGCATCATCAGCGCCGAGGTCATGCTCAAGCGCGTGCGCGGCGACGTGTCGACCGAGCCGCTGCCCGTGCGGGAGACGCCGTCGGCTCCGGTCGCGCCCGTCGCCGTGGGGGAGTAGGCGTGGGGATCCTCTACCTGCTCGCGCTCCTCGTCTCGATCACCGGGATGATCGTGCTCGACCGCCGCTTCCGGCTGTTCTTCTGGGCGGACGCCCGCCGCGCGGCGATCGTGCTGCCCGTGGGAGTCGCGTTCTTCCTGGTCTGGGACCTCGTGGGGATCGGCCTGGGCGTGTTCTTCCGCGGCGAGACCTCCTACATGACCGGTCTGCAGCTCGCTCCGGAGCTCCCGGTCGAGGAGGTCCTCTTCCTCACCCTGCTCTGCTACCTGACGATGGACGTGCACGGCTTCCTCTCGCAGCGGGTCGCCCGGCGGGCGGAGGCGCGCGCGTGACCTACCTCCTCCTCAACGCCGTGTTCCTCGCGGTGGTGCTGGTGCTGCTGCTGCTCGCGCTGCGCCGTCGTGTCCTGCGCCTGCCCGCCGTCCTCGGCACGCTCGCCGTGCTGCTGGTGACGACCGCCGTGTTCGACAACATCATGATCGGAGTGGGCCTGCTGGTCGCCTACGACGACGACCTGATCTCGGGGATCCGGATCGGCGTCGCTCCGATCGAGGACTTCGCCTACGCGATCGCCGCGGCCCTCGCCCTCCCGGCGCTCTGGGTCCTCCTGCCCTCGCGACGTCGGAGCGAGCCATGAACCGGCTGCGCGCGCTGTTCGTCTCGAGCCGCCCGCTGAGCTGGGTCAACACCGCCTACCCGTTCGCGGCGGCGTATCTGCTGACCACCCGCGAGATCGACCTCGCCTTCGTGCTCGGCACGATCTACTTCCTCATCCCCTACAACCTCGCGATGTACGGGATCAACGACGTCTTCGACTACGAGTCCGACCTGCGGAACCCCCGCAAGGGCGGCGTCGAGGGAGCCGTGCTCGACCGGAGCGAGCACCGCGCGACGCTGATCGCGGCGGTGGCCACGAACGTGCCGTTCCTGGTGGCGCTGGTGCTGCTCGGGTCCCCGGTCTCCTGGCTGGTCCTCGCGATCAGCGTCTTCGCCGTGATCGCCTACAGCGCGCCGGGGCTCCGCTTCAAGGAGCGGCCCTTCGTCGACTCGCTGACCTCGGCCACCCACTTCGTCAGCCCCGCCGTCTACGGGATCGCCCTCGCGGGCACCGTGGTCACCGGACCGCTGGTGGCGCTGCTCGTGGCGTTCTTCCTCTGGGGGATCGCGAGCCACGCCTTCGGAGCGGTGCAGGACATCCTGGCCGACCGGGCGGGCGGCATCGGCTCGATCGCGACCGTGATCGGGGCGAAGGCGACCACGCGCTTCGCCATCGGCGCCTACGTCGCGAGCGGACTGCTCCTGCTCCTGCTGCCCTGGCCGGGGACCCTCGCGGCTATCCTCGCGGTGCCGTACGCGGTGAGCATCTGGCCGTACCGGTCCCTCGAGGACGCCGAGGCGGAGCAGGCGAACGCGGGCTGGAAGCGCTTCCTCGCGCTGAACTTCCTGACCGGCTTCCTCGTCACGCTCCTGCTGATCGTGTTCTGGATCGCCACGGTCTGACCGCGTCCGGCGGCGCGCGCGGAGAGACGTCGACCGCCTCTCCGCGTGCCGGCCTCGTCAGTCCCGGCGAGCGGGCGGAGCGAGCTGCGGCTCCGGCACGACGGGGGCGGTCGCCGGCGGGCGGCGCACCGGCAGGAGCAGCACCAGTCCGACGGCGAGGACGAGGACGAGCCCGAGGATGCCCCAGTACTGCACGTTCGCCTCGCCGCTGCCCGAGACCGCCGCGGCGATCGAGACGGCGGCCGCGAAGGCGGCGGGAGCGAGGAACGAGGCCGCGCGCCCGGTGGTCGCGTAGAGGCCGAAGATCTCGCCCTCGCGTCCCTCCGGGATGAGGCGGGCGAGGTAGCTGCGGCTCGCCGACTGCGCCGGGCCGACGAACAGGCACAGCAGCAGGCCGAAGATCCAGAACACCGTGCTCCCCCCGTCGTGCAGGACGAAGACGGCCGTGCCGCAGACGACCAGGCCGATGAGCGACGCGACGATCACGGCCTTGGGGCCGATGCGGTCGTCGAGCGCGCCGACCGAGATGGTCGCCACTCCGGCGACGACGTTCGCGGCGATCGCGAACAGGATCACCTCGCCGGCGTCGAAGCCGAAGGTGCCCTGCGCCAGCACGCCGCCGAAGGTGAAGACCCCGGTGAGCCCGTCGCGGAACACCGCGCTGGCGATGAGGAAGGCCACCGTGCTCCTGCTCTCGCGCCAGAGGGCGGCGACCTGCGCGAAGAGCGCGCGGTAGGAGGCGATCACGCCGACGCGCTCCGCCCGGCTCGCCCGCGCCGGCGTCTCCGGCACCGCGACCAGCACCGGGAGGGCGAAGACCGCGAACCACACGCCGGCGACCAGGATCGAGACGCGCACGTCGAGGCCGTCGTCCCCCGTCACCCCGAAGAGCCCGACCTCGGGCGAGATGAAGCCGACATACACGATGAGCAGCAGGACGATGCCGCCGACGTACCCCATGCCCCAGCCGAAGCCGGAGACGCGGCCGATGGTCGCCCGGGTCGAGACCTGGAGGAGCATCGCGTTGTAGTTGACGCTCGCGAACTCGAAGAAGACCGTGCCGACCGCGAGCAGTCCGAGTCCCAGCCAGAGGAGAGCCGGGTCGGGGCGCACGAGGAACATCAGCAGGATGCAGAGGACGACGACGGAGGAGTGGACCCCCAGCCAGAACCGGCGGCGCCCGCCGAGGTCGGCCCGGCGGCCGGTGATCGGCGCGATGACGGCGACGACCACGCCGGCGGCGGCGAGCGACCAGCCGAGCGCGGCCGAGACTCCGCTCGATGTGCCGAAGAGCCCGTCGGTGGTCAGGTAGACGGTGAAGACGAAGGTGGTCACCACCGCGTTGAAGGCCGAGCCGCCCCAGTCCCACAGGCCCCAGGCGAGGACGGGCCAGCGGCCGGTGCGCGTCGTCATGGGCCCACCGTAGGGGGAGGAGGTGAACGGCCGGAAGCCGCGGGACCCGCGAGTCTGAGAGTTGAGCCGATGCGACTCAACTTCTCGCCTCCGGACTTGACGCGAGACGACGGATGCGTAAACTTGAGCGTGCGGGGCTCAACTCCCGCAGAGGATTCCGCACCACCCGTCAACTGACCGGCCGCCGCCCGCGCGACGCCGATCGCGAAGGAGAACAACGCATATGTCCCGTGCCGTAGGCATCGACCTGGGAACCACCAACTCTGTCGTGGCCGTCCTCGAGGGAGGCGAGCCCACCGTCATCGCCAACGCCGAGGGCTTCCGCACCACGCCGTCCGTCGTGGCGTTCACCAAGGACGGGGAGGTGCTCGTCGGCGAGACCGCGAAGCGCCAGGCCGTCACCAACGTCGACCGCACCATCGCGTCGGTCAAGCGCCACATGGGCACCGACTGGACCTTCGGCGTGGAGGACAAGAAGTACACCCCGCAGGAGATCTCGGCCCGCATCCTGGGCAAGCTCAAGCGCGACGCGGAGCAGTACCTCGGCGACAAGGTGACCGACGCGGTCATCACCGTCCCGGCCTACTTCAACGACGCCGAGCGCCAGGCGACCAAGGACGCCGGCGAGATCGCCGGCCTCAACGTCCTGCGCATCATCAACGAGCCCACCGCGGCCGCTCTCGCCTACGGCCTCGACAAGGGCAAGGAGGACGAGCTCATCCTCGTCTTCGACCTCGGCGGCGGAACGTTCGACGTCTCCCTCCTCGAGGTGGGCAAGGACGACGACTTCTCGACCATCCAGGTCCGCGCGACCTCGGGCGACAACCGCCTCGGCGGCGACGACTGGGACCAGCGCGTCGTCGACCACCTGGTCAAGCGCTTCAAGGACTCGACCGGCGTCGACGTCTCGAAGGACAAGATCGCGCGCCAGCGCCTCAAGGAGGCCGCGGAGCAGGCGAAGAAGGAGCTGTCCTCGAGCACCTCGACCAGCATACAGCTGCCCTACCTCTCGCTCACCGAGAACGGCCCGGCGAACCTCGACGAGACGCTCACCCGCGCCAAGTTCGAGGAGCTCACCAGCGACCTGATCGAGCGCACCCGCAAGCCCTTCACCGACGTCATCGCCGAGGCGGGCGTCAAGGTCGAGGACATCGCGCACGTGGTCCTCGTCGGCGGCTCGACCCGCATGCCGGCCGTGGCCGAGCTCGTCAAGAAGCTCACCGGCGGCAAGGAGCCCAACAAGGGCGTCAACCCGGACGAGGTCGTCGCCGTCGGCGCCGCGCTGCAGGCCGGTGTCCTCAAGGGCGAGCGCAAGGACGTCCTCCTGATCGACGTGACCCCGCTCTCGCTGGGCATCGAGACCAAGGGCGGGATCATGACCAAGCTCATCGAGCGCAACACCGCGATCCCGACCAAGAGGTCCGAGACCTTCACCACGGCCGACGACAACCAGCCGTCCGTCGCGATCCAGGTCTTCCAGGGCGAGCGCGAGTTCACGCGCGACAACAAGAACCTGGGCACGTTCGAGCTGACCGGCATCGCGCCGGCCCCGCGCGGCATCCCGCAGGTCGAGGTCACCTTCGACATCGACGCCAACGGCATCGTCCACGTGTCCGCGAAGGACAAGGGCACCGGCAAGGAGCAGTCGATGACGATCACGGGCGGCTCGTCGCTTCCCAAGGACGACATCGACCGCATGGTCCGCGAGGCCGAGGAGCACGCCGCCGAGGACAAGGCCCGCCGCGAGGCCGCCGAGATCCGCAACAACGCCGAGACCCTGGCGTATTCGATCGACAAGCTGATCAAGGACAACGAGGACAAGCTGCCCGAGGACGTCAAGTCCGAGGTGCAGGGCGACGTCGACGCGCTGAAGACCGCGCTCGCCGGCGACGACGACGCGGCCGTCAAGACCGCGTTCGACGCCCTCAACGCCTCGCAGACCAAGATCGGCCAGGCGATCTACTCCCAGGACCAGGCCGCGCAGAGCGCCCCCGCGGACGCTCCGGCCGACGGTGACAAGAAGGACGACGAGGACATCGTCGACGCCGAGGTCATCGACGAGGACGAGCCGAAGGACACGAAGTAGCCATGGCAGCCGAGAACGAGCCCCAGGACCTCCCCGAGGAGCAGCCGGTCACCGGCGGCGAGGCGGGAGCCGAGGCGGCGAAGGACGCCCAGGACCAGGAGGGCCTCATCGAGGCCGAGGGGCCCGACGTCGAGACCAGCCTCTCGGACGCCGACCTCTCGTTCCTCTCGGGCCAGTCCAGCGCCGAGACGCTCGCGGCCGAGCACCTCGCCGACCTCCAGCGGGTGACCGCGGAGTACGCGAACTACCGCAAGCGCACCGAGGCGAACCGCCAGGTCGACAAGGAGCGGGCGATCGGCGACGCGGTGAAGGTCATCCTCCCCGTGCTCGACGACCTCGACCGCGCCGAGAAGCACGGCGACCTCGCCGAGGGCGGGCCCTTCACGGCCATCGCGCAGAAGCTGCGCGGCGGAGTGGAGAAGCTCGGCCTGGTGAAGACCGGCGCCGTGGGCGACCTGTTCGACCCGAACATCCACGAGGCGATCTTCCAGCAGCCCACCCCCGGCGCCGAGACCTCCACGGTCGCGGACGTCGTCGAGGCGGGCTACTACCTCGGAGGCTCGCTGCTGCGGGCCGCCAAGGTGGTCGTGGCAGTCCCCGCCGACTGACCCCGCCACCGGCACCACCACCGCGGAGGACCCCGCCCCGCTCGGCAGCACGCTGCCGGACCGGGGCGGGGTCCCTCGCCGCATTCGACACAGGAAGAGGCACATGGCCAGCCAGGATTGGTTCGACAAGGACTTCTACAAGGTCCTCGGCGTGTCCAAGGACGTCTCCGCCGCGGACCTGAAGAAGACCTACCGCAAGCTCGCCCGCCAGTTCCACCCCGACTCCAACCCGGGGGACGCGAAGGCCGAGGCGCGCTTCAAGGAGATCAGCGAGGCGTACACCGTGCTCTCGGACGCCGAGCAGCGCAAGGAGTACGACCAGATCCGCGCCATGGGCGGCGGAGCGCGCTTCACCGCGGGCGGCCAGCCAGGAGGGTTCGACGACGTCTTCGGCGGCATGTTCGGCCAGGGCGGGCGCACCTCCTACAGCACCCAGCAGGGCCCGCCGCCCGGCTTCGAGGACATCCTCGGCGGCATGTTCGGCGGCGGAGGCAACCGCTTCGGCCAGCCCAGCGGCGGCTACCGCGGCTTCGGCGGCCCGCAGAAGGGCGCCGACGTCACCGCCAGCACCACCATCGACTTCCGCACCGCGACCCGGGGCGACACCGTCCAGCTGCAGACCGGCGACGGGCGCACCCTCTCGGTGCGCATCCCGGCCGGCGTCGCCGACGACCAGAAGATCCGCGTCCGCGGCAAGGGCCGCCCCAGTCCGGACGGCGGCGAGCCCGGCGATCTGGTGCTCACCGTCTCGGTCCGCAAGCACCCCGTGTTCGAGCGCGACGGGCTGAACCTGCGGGTGACGGTCCCCGTCACCTTCGTCGAGGCCGTCTTCGGCGCGACGATCGAGGTGCCGACCCTCGGCGGCGAGCCCGTCAAGCTGCGGGTCGCCGCCGGAACCCCGAGCGGCCGTGTCCTGCGCGTCAAGGGCCGCGGCGTCACGACCACCAAGGGCACGGGCGATCTGCTCGCCGTCCTGCAGGTCGCCGTCCCGAGCCACCTGTCCGGTGCCGCCCGGGAGGCCCTCGAGGCCTACGCCGCCGCCGAGCCGGACGAGGACCCGCGCGAGGACATCCTGGAGAAGGCCCGCTACTAGCACCGGATCGGCGCGACCGGTCGGAGGAGGAGACATGGACGAGAACACGCCCGTCTTCGCGATCGCCGTCGCCGCCGAGCTGGCGGGGATGCACCCGCAGACCCTGCGGCAGTACGACCGGCTCGGGCTCGTGAGCCCGACCCGGACCGCGGGCAAGTCGCGTCGCTACTCGATGCGCGATGTGGTGCAGCTGCGCGAGGTCGCCCGGCTGTCCTCCGAGGGCGTCTCGCTCGAGGGCATCGCGCGCATCCTGCAGCTCGAGAACCAGGTGCAGTCGCTCTCGCAGCGGGTGCGCGAGCTGGAGTCGGCCCTCGCCGACGAGCTCCTGAACCGGCCGGGCCGCCGTGTGTTCGCAGCCGGCCTCGAGGGCGACGTGGTCACTCTGCGCCACGGGACGCGCGCGCAGCGCCGGACCGAACTGGTCGTCTGGCGCCCCGCGCCACGATCAGGCGCCAGCGACGACGCCACGCCCTGAACGAGGGGTAGCCTGACCAGGCGCCGCCCCATCACCGCGGCGCCCGCTCCTCCGCTCGGGGCGGAGAGCAGGAGGACCGCCGTGGACGACGACAGCAGCACCCCGCGCGACGAGCGCGACGCCCCCCTGGAGCAGACGCCTCCGGAGGCCGCTCAGGAGCAGGCCGCACAGGAGCAGGCGCCGGTCGCCTCGCGCCAGGAGCAGGCCGAGGACGCCGCCCGCGCGTCCCGCAGGACGCCCGTCGTCCCCGACAACGGGTTCACCCGCGAGTCCTACGCGATCCACGCCACCCGCAGCGAGCTCCCCCTCTTCTCGGATGCGCTGAACACCGGTCGCGACGACTCCGGCTGGCTGTCGTCCCTCTCGAGCACCCTCGCCGGCCCCTCCGGGCCGGTCGGCTCCGCGCGCTCGGCCGCCGAGACGGCGCAGGCCGCGCTCGACCGCCGCACCCGTCGCCGGAGCGACGAGTCCGACTCCTGAGCCGCGGCCCCGGCTAGTCGCGCAGGCGCGTCGCGGCCATCCGGGCGTCGACCAGGCGGCCGCCGCTGAGGCGGGCGAGGATCACGGAGCCGAACGGAAGAGCGCGCACGAGGGGCAGCCCCTCGACCCGCTCCTCGTCGGTGTAGCCGAGGAGGACGTACATCCCGACCACGGCGATCGCGGCGATCGTCGCGACCCGAGCCGGGATCTGGTCCATCGTGCCGCCTCCGCCGTCGATGGGCTCGGCGAGCGTGACGCACAGGAGGAAGATCGACGCGTAGACCGCCAGGTGCACGTGGGAGCGGCTCCACGGGCGCGCGAGCGCGGCGATCGGCAGGATCCAGAGGGCGTACCAGGGGTGGATGGCGGTCGACGCGGTCACGAACGCGAGCAGCGCGCCGGAGAGGCGGGCGAGCGGATCGATCGAGCGCCGCGACAGCATGAGGCGCGCGGCGATCAGGCCGGCGAGCCCGAGCGCGAGGATCTTGACCACCGCGATCGCCGCGGCGGGGTCGTGACCGGTGAACTCGACGGCGCGGGAGACCGAGACCGTGACGAACGACATCGGCGCGTACCAGTGCAGGATCGAGCCGGGCACGACCATCGCCGCGACCCAGCCGACTCCGACCCCGGCGAGCAGCCCGACGGCGACCACGAGGCCGAGCGCTCCGGCGCCCGTCCAGAGCCAGCCGCGGGCGCGCTCGCGCCACGTCGCGTCGTGGCGCAGCCACAGCAGCGCGAGCACGGGGAGCGCGATCACGGCGATCGGCTTGATCGCGATCGCTCCGGCCATCAGCACGACGGCGGCGATGCGGCGGTCGGTCTGGGCGTAGTAGAGCGACGCGAGGATGAGCGCCAGCATCACGGAGTCGTTGTGGCCGGCGACGACGAAGAGCACGAGGGTCAGCGGGTTGGCGACGATCGTCCAGGCGGTGAGCGGGACAGAGAGGCCGCGCAGGCGCGCCAGGCGGAGCGCGTAGACGGACATCACGGCCACTCCGGCGACCGACACGGCGCGGAGCATCGCGATGGAGAGCTCGGGAGCGCCGTAGCCCGCGAACTGCACGGCGGTGCGCTCGATCAGGAGGTAGAGGGGCCCGTAGGGCGTGGGCGTGTCGGCCCAGAGCGGGTCGACGCCGAGGTCGAACCAGCCGGGGAGCGTCGCGACGCCGTGCGTGTAGGGGTCGATGCCCTGGGTCATCAGGCGCCCCTGCGCCACGTAGGAGAACATGTCGTGGCTGAACAGCGGCACCGTCACCAGCAGCGGAGCGGTCCAGGCGAGGGCCGCCACCACGATGGTGCGGACGGAGCCGGGGCCCGCCGCGAGGGCGACCGTGCGCAGGCGGAGCCACGCGATCAGCAGCAGCATCCCGCCGCCGACGACGAGGGCGCCGCTGGACTCGGTGAGCCAGCCCGTGGCGCGGATCGAGGCGATGAGGGGCCAGTCGCGGATGGGCGAGTCGGCGGGCAGGTAGCCCACGCCGAGCGAGCCGAGGAGGATCGCGATCGAGCCCAGCAGGCCTGTCGCCAGCGGCGCGGCATCCATGAAGCGGAGCCGCGGGCGGCGCTGCCGTCCCGTCGCCCGGGCCGTGTCCGGCCGCTCGATCGTCCCCCGTGAAGCCATCGGAGCCACGCTAAAGGATGGGACTCCGAAGTGCATGGACGGGCGGTGAACGCTTGATCAGTCGGCGCTCAGGTTGTACAAGCACCCGCACGCGCATCGATCAGGGCAGGCGCGGCACCGGAGCCGGCTCCGCGAAGCGCAGCTGGTTGCCGAACGGATCGATCACATCGAGCGCGAAGCCGAACGGCGTGCGGGTGATCCGCGGGTTGAGGTAGGGGTAGGCCTTCGCGTCGAGCTCGGCGTGCAGCTCGCGGACTCCGCGGAGGGCGACGTGCACCGCGGCGCCGGGACTGCCGTCGCGGTGGTGCTCGCTGAGGTGCAGGCGCAGCCCCGAGCGCGACACCTGCAGGTAGAGAGGGGCGTCGAGCGCGGCGCGGTGCTCCCAGTCCACCTCGAAGCCGAGGTAGTCGACGTAGAACTCGCCCGCCTTGGCGACCGAGAAGATCCGCAGGATCGGCACGGCCGCCTCCAGCCGCACCGGCTCGAGGCGGTCCGGCTCCTCCGCGCTCGACCGGTCCCGTGCACGCCGTCTCGTCTCCACGCCACGAGGCTAGCCGCCCCGCGGTCGGCCCGGCGCCGGAGGGTCAGTCGACGAGATCGAGACCTCGCAGCAGCCGGAGGGTCTCGACCCCGGCGGGCGGGCAGCGGCCCGCATAGGAGCCGTCGACCCAGTGCAGCGAGTCGATCTCGCCGCTCGGGCGCGCCTCCCGGTCGAGCTCGGCGGCGAAGACGCTCATGTGCACCTCGCGCCCCTCCGGCTCGCCGTGCGCCTGGGTGCGGACGGTGAACAGGGGCTCGAGGCCGAGCGCGACCGCGCCGAGCTCCTCGCGTGCCTCGCGGGCCGCCGCCTCGATCCCGCTCTCGCCCTCGTCGACCTTGCCGCCGGGGAGGTAGAGGACCTCCCGGCCCCGCGCCGTGACCATCAGGACGCGCCGGTCGCGGAGGACCGCGACGGCGGACACGACGATCGGCGGGAGGGTGCTCATCCGCTCATCATGCCCGCCGCGGGCCGACCGGTGCGGCGCCCCCGCGGCTACCATGGGGGCACACCAGAAGGACGCGCGCAGCCGGCGCGCGCCGGGGCCCCGTGCGCCCGAACAGCTGAGGAGCAACCCGTGGCAGAACCCACCACCCTCGACAAAGTCATCACCCTCGCGCAGCACAGGGGATTCGTCTTCCCCTCGGGTGAGATCTACGGGGGCACCCGCTCCGCGTGGGACTACGGGCCGCTCGGCGTGGAGTTCAAGGAGAACATCAAGCGCCAGTGGTGGAAGACCTTCGTGCAGGGCCGGGGCGACGTCGTCGGCCTGGACTCCGCGGTCATCCTGCCCACGGCGATCTGGCACGCCTCGGGACACGTTGGCGTCTTCTCGGACCCGCTGACCGAGTCGCTGATCACCCACAAGCGCTACCGCGCCGACCACCTCTTCGAGAAGTACGAGGAGGTCAACGGCCACCCGCCCGTGAACGGCCTCGCCGACATCCCGGACCCGGAGCACCCCGACAAGGTCGGCCAGTGGACCGAGATCAAGCAGTTCTCGGGCCTGATGAAGACCTACCTCGGCGTCGTCGACGACGAGTCGGGGCTGCACTACCTGCGTCCCGAGACCGCCCAGGGCATCTTCACCAACTTCGCGAACGTGCTGCAGAGCGCCCGCCGCAAGCCGCCCTTCGGCATCGGCCAGATCGGCAAGGCGTTCCGCAACGAGATCACCCCCGGCAACTTCATCTTCCGCACCCGCGAGTTCGAGCAGATGGAGCTCGAGTTCTTCGTCGAGCCCGGCACGGACGAGGAGTGGCAGGAGACCTGGATGCAGCTCGCCTGGGACTGGTTCGTCGGGCTCGGGATGAACCCCGAGAACATCCGGCAGTACGAGCACCCGAAGGACAAGCTCTCCCACTACTCCAAGCGCACCGTCGACATCGAGTACCGCTTCAGCTTCGCCTCGGGCGAGTGGGGCGAGCTGATGGGAGTCGCGAACCGCACCGACTACGACCTCAAGACGCACATCGAGCACTCGGGCAAGGACCTCTCGTTCTTCGACCAGAACAAGAACGAGCGCTACGTGCCGTTCGTGATCGAGCCGTCGTTCGGCCTCACCCGCGCACTCATGGCGTTCCTCGTCGACGCCTACGAGGAGCAGGAGCTGCCGCCGAACGCCAAGGGCAAGGTCGAGACGCGCACCGTGCTGCACCTCGACCCGCGCCTGGCGCCCGTCAAGGTGGCCGTGCTGCCGCTCTCGCGCAACGAGGCCCTCTCTCCGCTCGCGCGCCGCGTCGCCGACCAGCTGCGCCAGCTCTGGAACGTCGACTTCGACGACTCCGGAGCGATCGGCCGCCGCTACCGCCGCCAGGACGAGATCGGCACCCCGTACTGCGTGACCGTCGACTTCGACTCCCTCGAGGACGACGCCGTGACCGTCCGCGACCGCGACACGATGAAGCAGGAGCGCATCCCGCTCGAGCAGCTCGAGTCCTACCTCTTCACCGGGCTCCGCGGGGCCTGACGCTCCTCCCGGGACGCCGCCGACCCGACAGGCCGGCGGCGTCCCGGCGAGCGCGGACGAGCGGGCGCTGCGGTCAGCGCTCGCGGGAGAGCATGGCGAAGACGAGGGTCGAGGTCCACTCGCCCTTGCAGAACTCGTCCTCCCGGTGGTGCGCCTCGAGGCGCATCCCGAGGCGCTCGCAGAGGCGGGCGGAGGCGGTGTTCCGGGCGTCGAGCCGCGCGATCACGCGGTGCGCGCCGAGGGTGTCGAACGCGAGGTCGAGCAGCGCCCGGGCGGACTCGGTCGCGTAGCCGCGCCCCTGCGCCTCCGGGTGCAGCACCCAGCCGATCTCGACCGCCTCCTGCTCGACGGACGACGCGATGAGCGTGAGGTCGCCGATCATCCGCCCGGCGAGGACGCCCTCGCGGGGGACGATCGCCAGCACGGCCACGTCGCCGTCGGCGGCGAGCCGTGTCGAGGGGAGGCGGCGCTGCAGGTGCGCCCGCGACTCCTCAGGGGTGCGCACCGGCCAGCGGAGGAACCTCACGGCGTCGGCGTCGCCCTGGTAGCGCGCGTGGTCCTCGGCGTCCTCCGGCCCGAGGGGGCGCAGGAGCAGGCGCTCGGTGAGCAGCGGCGCGGAGCGCAGCGGCTCCGCGTCGAAGGGGAGCCGGAGGCTCACGCGGTGGCGGCGTCCGCGTCGGGGCGCGCGACGGCGGGCTCGGCCGGGACCTCGATGCCGAAGAGCGCCTCGAGCCCGGTGAGGTACGCCTCCTGGGCTCCGGCGCGCGCGTAGTCGCGGGCGCGGACGCTCGGGGTGTGCAGCAGGACGCCGGCGAGGTGGCGGAGCGCCTGCTCGGTGCGGCCGTCCTCGTCGCCGCGGGACCGGGCCCGCTCGATCTCGGCGTCGAGCGCGTCGAACACGTGGGCGCGCAGGGCGACGACGGCCGGAGTGAGGCTCTTCTCGTCGGCGACGTCCGAGAACTTCCGGGCCGCCTTGTCGACGAGTGCGCGCGCCTGCTGCGACGCGTCGAGCACGTCGAGAGGCGCGTGCAGGCTGATCGTCTCGAGGTCGAGGAGCTCGACCCCGGCGACCGAGGTGACGTCGGAGGCGACGTTGCGCGGCAGGCCCAGGTCGATCACGAGCTGGCGCTCGCGGGAGAAGCCCTGGAGGCGCCCGGCGGCGAGCAGGGCGGCGTCGAGCACCGGCTCCTGGGTCGTGGTGCAGGTGATGACGATGTCGGCCGAGACCGCCTCGAGCGCGAGATCGGCGGCGGCGATGGGCCGGAGCGAGCGGCGGGCAGCGAAGCCCTCGGCGCGGCCGGAGGGGGAGTGCACGGCGATGTCCACCACTCCGCGGTCGCGCAGGGCCGCGACGGTCGCCCGCGCGTAGCTGCCGGTGCCGACGAGGAGGACGCGGGCCGCCCGCCAGTCGGTGACGCGGCTCGCGGCCAGGTCGAGCGCGAGGCGCACGATCGAGCGGCCGGCGCTGCCGAGGCCGGTGCGGTTCTTGATGCCGCGCGAGGTCTGCGAGGCGCGCTGGAACAGGCGCTCGAGCTCGGAGGAGGTGGTGCCGAGCCGGCGCGCCTCCTCGAGGGAGCGGCGGACCTGGCCCGCGATCTCACCCTCGCCGACCACGACGGACTCGAGCCCGCTGGAGACGGCGAAGAGGTGCTCGGCCACCCGGTCGCCCGAGACGACGTCGACGCTCCCGCGCAGCTCGTCCTGCTCGACGCCGGTCGCGGCGCTGACGGCGGCGGTGGCGGCCTCGACGGCGACGGCCTGCGCGGCGGTCAGCGGCTCCTCGATGTCGAGGTAGGCCTCGAAGCGGTTGCAGGTCGCGACGACGACTGCCCCGGAGACGAAATCGATCCCCTCGGAGAGGGCCGCGGTCACGGCGGAGGAGTCGACGGAGAGCTTCTCGAGGAGATCGAAGCTGGCGTTCTTGTGCGACGCCGTCAGACACAGAAGCACCACGTCAGTCTACGCGCGCTCTGCGGGGCGGGGTCCCCGGACTGGGGAGGAATGCACGGATGCGCCTGGAATAATGCCGCGGTGACCTCCCCCACCGACGGCCTGCTCGATCCGCTGCACCCCCTCTCCGCCGGCCGCACGGCCGACTCGCTGCTCCTGCGCGCCTACCGCTCCGAGCGGGGCGAGAGGACGCCCGTCTGGTTCATGCGCCAGGCCGGCCGCAGCCTCCCGGAGTACCGGGCCCTGCGGACCGACACAAAGATGCTCGACGCGTGCCTCGACCCGGCGCTGGCGAGCGAGATCACCCTGCAGCCGGTGCGGCGCCACGGAGTGGACGCGGCCATCTTCTTCAGCGACATCGTGATCCCGCTGCGGCTCGCGGGCGTCGGCGTCGACATCGTGCCCGGGCGCGGTCCGGTGCTCGAGAAGCCGGTGCGCACGGCCGCCGACGTCGCCGAGCTCGCCTCGATCGACCCGTCCGTGCTCGACGAGACGCTCGAGCCCATCCGCGAGGGCGTGCGCCGCACCGTCGCGGGCCTCGGCGACACACCGCTCATCGGCTTCGCCGGCGCTCCCTTCACCCTGGCCGCCTATCTGGTGGAGGGCGGCCCGTCCAAGGACCACCTGCGCGCGCGGACGATGATGCACGCCGATCCCGCCGCCTGGGCGCAGCTGATGGAGTGGACCGCCGAGGTCACCGGCCGCTTCCTCCGTGCGCAGGTGCTCGCCGGGGCCAGCGCCGCGCAGCTCTTCGACTCCTGGGCCGGGGCGCTCTCGCTCTCGGACTACACGACCCACGTCGCTCCCGCCTCCGCGCGCGCCCTCGTCCACGTGCGCGACCTCGCGTTCGACCACGGGGAGACGCGCCGCAACGTCCCGATCGTGCACTTCGGCGTCGGCACCGGCGAGCTGCTCGGTGCGATGCACGGCATCGGCGCCGACGTGGTGGGCGTCGACTACCGGATCCCGCTCGACGAGGCCAACCACCGCCTCGGCGGGTTCGTGCCGGTGCAGGGCAACGTCGACCCGGCGCTGCTGACCGCGCCGTGGGAGGTCCTCGAGGCCCACGTCGACGACGTGCTCCGCCGCGGCCTGAGCGCGCCCGCGCACGTGCTCAACCTCGGCCACGGCGTGCCGCCCGAGACCGACCCCGACGTGCTCACGCGCCTCGTCGCGTTCGTGCACGCCTGGCGGCCGTGAGCGAGGAGCGCCCCCGCGACGCCGCGTCGTACGACGTCGCGGTCGTCGGCGGCGGAGTGGCGGGGCTCGCCGCCGCCGCGGAGTGCCTGCGCATCGGCCTGCGCGTCGTGGTGCTCGAGGCGGGGGAGCGGGTCGGCGGCTCCGTCTCCCCGCTCGCGCTGGCCGGAGCCGCGCTCGACGCGGGCGCCGAGAGCTTCGCCACCCGCGGCGGCCACGTCGAGCGGGCGCTCGCCGCGCTGACCCTCGACGGCGTCCCGCTCGCCGAGTCGATCGTCGAGCCGCGGACGCACGGCTCGTGGCTGCACCTCTCGGGCGGCCGCTCCGTGCCCTCGCCCCGGGCCGGCATCCTCGGCATCCCCGGCACGCCGCTCGCCCCCGACGTGGTGCGCGCGATCGGCCGCCGCGGCGCCTGGCGGGCCTGGCTCGACACCCTGATGCCGGTGCTGCGCATCGGCCGCGCCCACTCCCTCGCCGAGCTCGTGCGCACCCGGATGGGCGAGCGCGTGCTCGAGGACCTGGTCGCGCCGGTCGTGTCGGGCGTCTACTCGAGCCGGCCGGACGACATCGACGTCGACCTCGCCGCACCCGGACTGAACGGCGCGCTCACCCGCGCGGGCTCCCTCGCCCGGGCCGTGGCCGCCCTCCGCGCGAACCTCCCGGCCGGAGTCGCGGTCCGCGGGCTCGAGGGCGGGATGCACCGCCTGGTCGCCGCGCTGGTCCAGCGGATCGACTACCTCTCCGGCGAGATCCGCACCGGCGCCTCCGTGCAGCGGCTCGACGGCTCCGACGGGGACTTCGTCCTGACCCTCGCCGACGGCTCGCTGAGCGCCCGAGCGGTGATCGTCTCGACGCCGGAGCGCGACGCCCGGGCGCTGCTCGCCGGCCTCGCGCCCGCCGTCGCGGAGCGCGCCGAGGAGGCGCCGCACGACTCCGTCGAGCTGGTGACCCTCGTCCTCGACGACGCCCGCCTGGATGCCGCCCCCCGCGGCTCCGGCGTGCTCGTGGCGCCCACCGCCACCGACGTCACGGCCAAGGCGATCACGCACGCGACGGCGAAGTGGGACTGGCTGGCCGCCTCCCTCCCGCCCGGGCGCCACGTGCTGCGCCTCTCCTACGGGCGCCCGGGCGAGCGCCCGCCGCTCGAGGGGCGCACCGACGCCGAGGCGGCGGCGATCGCCCTGCTCGACGCGTCGACGCTGCTGGGCCTCGCCCTCGATCCGGCGTCGCTCGTCGACTCCGCCCGGGTGCGCTGGGCCAACGTCCGGCCTGCCGCGGCGCTGGGCCGCCGCGCGCACCTGGAGGCGTTCCGCGAGGCGCTCGCTCCGATCGAGGGAGTCGCCGTGACCGGCACCTGGATCGCGGGCACGGGCCTCGCCTCGGTGCTCCCGCATGCCGCCGAGACGGCCGCCCTTATCCGGCGCCGACTGGTGCGTCAAGGAGTCGGGCTGCCGAGCGACGCCCGCGACGCCGACGGCTACTCTTAGGCCCAGGCATCCGTGCGAGCGCGCGGCGTGCCCCGGCACGAGTGGTCACCGACCGCGTGGACGATCGCGAGAGCGACCCAGGACGAGGAGTAGGCGTGAAGGGCAAGATTCTTTTCGTGGCAGGAGCCGCAGCCGGGTACGTGCTGGGAGCACGCGCCGGCCGCAAGCGGTACGAGCAGATCGCCTCGGCGGCCGACCGCTTCTGGCGGACCCAGCCGGTGCAGGACGTCGCGGGCGCCGTCGGCGGCGCCGCGAAGGCCCAGCTGAGCAGCGTCTCGGACAAGGCGTATGAGGTCGTGCGCTCGGTGGTCGTCAAGGCCGTCTCGGGTGGCAGGAAGGCCCAGGGAGCGAGCGAGGCGGAGGCATCGGCCGCCGCCCGCAAGGCTGCCTCGAAGGTCGACGAGGCCGCGGCGTCGGCCGGCTCCGGCGGGTCGACGACGTCCACCTCCACCAGCAGGGCCTAGTGCTCATCCCTCCGGCCGTGCCAGGCGCGCGCCGGCCGGCACGTCCCACCCTCGAGGAGCTCCCGTGGTGAACGAACGCAATCCCAAGAACGCCCGATCACTGGGGGAGCTGGTCAGCGACCTGCCCGGCCTCGTGATCGAGCTCGTCAAGGCCGAGGTCGCCTCGCTGAAGAACGAGCTGGCGGGCAAGGCGAAGAGCGCGGGTCTGGCCGTCGGCCTGTTCGCGGTCGCGGCCTTCCTCCTGCTGACCGCGTGGGCGACGCTGGTCGCGTTCGCGATCATCGGCATCGCCTCCTGGCTGCCGGCCTGGCTGTCGGCGCTGATCGTCACCGTCTTCTTCCTCCTGGTGGCCGTGATCCTCGCCCTCGTCGGCGTGCGCACCATCAAGAAGGCCGTGCCGCCGGTGCCCCAGGACTCGATCGACAGCATCAAGAAGGACGTCCAGGCGTTCAAGGGAGTGGGCAGCTATGACAACTGAGCGATCCGTCAGCAGCGCCACGCCCCGCTTCGTCGACCCGGCGCAGCTCGAGCCCGGCCAGCTGAGGGCCGACATCGAGCGCGCCCGCTCCGAGCTCGCCGCGACCCTCGACGCCATCGAGTACAAGGTCAACGTGCCGCGCAAGGTGCGCACGGCCCAGCGGACGATCGAGCGCAAGCTCCAGGTCGTGCGCCGCCAGAACCCCTCCGCGCTGATCGCCGGAGCGGTCGGCGCCGCCGCCGCCGTGGGCCTCGTCGTCTGGGGCGTCGCGAAGCAGATCATCGAGGACTGAGCGCCGGAGGGCCCGGGGCGCTAGCGTCCCGCGCCCTCCGGCGCCAGAGCCCCCGCCGCTTTTGTGCATCGGCACGAGCGGAGGGATGATGGATCAATGACCGATCAGACCGCCGGCACGGCGGGTCCCGTTCAGTCCGCCCCCGACACGAGCGCCGCCGCTCCGGCGCCGCAGCCCCCCGCCGATCAGGATCACTCCGATCAGGCCCTGGGATACACGCTCTGGGCGGTTCTCCGCAGGGATCCCGCACGTCCGTTCACCCTCTCCAGCGACGCCGTGGATCCCGCGGTGAAGCAGTACGAGCACCTCGTCGCCCAGCTCGAGGGCGAGGGCGTGACCGTCCGCGGCACCTACGACGTCTCGGCCCTGCGCGCCGACGCCGACATCATGCTGTGGCTCACCGGCCCGGCGCCCGAGGAGCTGCAGCGGGCCTACCGCGAGCTGCGCCGCACGGAGCTGCTGGTCGGCCTCCTGCCGACGTGGAACGCGATGGGCGTGCACCGCGACGCCGAGTTCAGCTCGAACCACCTCCCCGCCTACATGCGCGGGAAGGCGCCGGCCCGCTGGCTCACGGTCTACCCCTTCGTCCGCTCCTACGAGTGGTACATCCTCCCCGAGGAGGAGCGCCGCGCGATGCTCGCCCAGCACGGGCGCAAGGGCTCGCGGTTCCGCTCCGTCCTGACCAACACGGTCGCCTCGTTCTCGCTCGGCGACTACGAGTGGATCCTCGCCCTCGAGGACGAGGAGCTCGTCAACCTCGTCGACCTCATGCGCGACCTGCGCGCCACCGAGGCCCGCCGCCACGTGCGCGAGGAAGTCCCCTTCTACACAGGACGGCGCATCGACGCCGACCAGATCGCCGAGGTGCTCCGATGAGCGACACGACCAGCGAGCCGATCCTCGTCCGCGGGGCCACCCCCGCGGCGGCGTCCGGACCCGAGCACGTCGAGGTCCCCGTGGCCTACGACGCGATCCTCCTCGCCGGCTTCGGCGGGCCCGAGGGTCAGGACGACGTCATCCCGTTCCTGCGCAACGTCACGCGAGGCCGCGGCATCCCGGAGGAGCGCCTCGAGGAGGTCGCCCACCACTACCGCCACTTCGGCGGCGTCAGCCCGATCAACGCGCAGAACCGCGCGCTGAAGAAGGCGCTCGAGGTCGAGCTCGCGAACCGCGGCATCGACCTCCCCGTGCTCTGGGGCAACCGCAACTGGGCGCCCTACATGAGCGAGGCCGTCGCGGAGGCGAAGGAGCGCGGCTTCACCGACCTGCTCGCCATCGCGACCAGCGCGTACTCCTCGTTCTCGTCCTGCAGGCAGTACCGCGAGGACTACGCGGCGGCGCTCGACGCGACCGGCCTCGAGGGCGAGCTGCGGATCGACAAAGTGCGCCAGTTCTTCGACCACCCCGGCTTCGTCATGCCGTTCGTCAAGGCCGTCCACGACGGGCTCGACGAGCTGCGCGAGCGGATGCCCGACCTCGACGTCACGTCCGAGGTGGAGGTGCTGTTCTCGACGCACTCGATCCCCATGGCCGACGCCGAGCGCAGCGGACCCCACGAGCGCCACGACGACGGCACCGTCGTCGACGTGCACGAGTTCGGCCCCGGCGGCGCCTACGAGGCGCAGCACCTCGCCGTCGCCGAGGTCGTCATGGCCGCGGCCACGGACGAGGACGTGCCCTGGCAGCTCGTCTACCAGTCGCGCTCCGGCCCGCCCACCCAGCCCTGGCTCGAGCCGGACATCAACGACGCCATCGCGGAGCTGCCGGCCCGCGGCCGCCGGGCGCTGCTGATCGTCCCGCTCGGCTTCGTGTCCGACCACATGGAGGTCATGTGGGACCTCGACAACGAGGCCCTCGAGACCTCGGAGGAGCACGGACTCGTCGCGCTCCGCGTCGCGACTCCCGGTACAGACCCGCTCTACGTCTCCGGCCTGGTCGACCTCGTCCTCGAGCGCGTCAACGGCGTGCCGACGGAGGACCGTCCCTCGATGACGGCGCTCGGCCCCTGGTACGACGTCTGCCGCCCCGGCTGCTGCGAGAACGTGCGAGCGGGGTTCAAGCCCGCTCTGGCGGGAGTCGCACCGTGATGAGGAGTCGTCTGTCGTGAGCATCAGAGTCGGCACCCGCGCGAGCGCGCTCGCGGTGGCGCAGACGCGGATGACGGCCGATCTGATGTCGGCCGCCGCCGGGGTGCCCGTGGAGCTGGTGCGCATCGAGTCGGACGGCGACCGCATGCGCGGCTCGCTCGCCTCCCTCGGCGGCACCGGCGTGTTCGTCAGCGCCCTGCGCGACGCGCTGCTCGCCGGGCGCTGCGATGCGATTGTGCACTCGCTGAAGGACCTGCCCACCGCTCCGGTGGAGGGCCTGCTGCTCGGAGCGGTGCCCGAGCGGGAGGACCCGCGCGACGCGCTGTGCGCCCGCGACGGGCTCACCCTCGCGACCCTGCCGGTCGGCGCCCGCGTGGGCACGGGCTCGCCCCGTCGGCGCGCGGCGCTGCTGGCCGCCCGTCCGGACCTCGAGATCGTCGACATCCGCGGCAACATCGACACCCGGCTCCGGCGGGTGCTGCCCGGCAGCGATTCGCCGCTGGACGCGATCGTGCTCGCCCTGTCCGGCCTGCGCCGCCTCGGCCGGGTCGACGCGATCACCGAGGTGCTCGGCTTCGACGTCTCGCCGCACGCCCCCGGTCAGGGAGCGCTGGCCATCGAGGTGCGCGACGAGGAGCCGTCGGAGGAGCTGCGGGCCGCTCTCGCCGCCGTCGAGCACGTCCCCACCCGCGCGGCGATCACGGCCGAGCGCTCGCTCCTCGCCTCCCTCGAGGCCGGGTGCGCCGCTCCGATCGGAGCCTCCGCGGTCGTCGAGGCGGACCGAGTGGTCCTGCACGGCGTGGTCTTCGCCGTCGACGGCGCGGCGTCCCTCTCACGGGAGGTCGCGGAGCCGGTCGATAACGGTTCGGTCGGCGGAGGTCGACACCGGGCGGATCCGCAGTATGGTGGTCGCGAACTGCCCGTCGTCGAAGCCGCGTTCCGTTGCGGCTCTCTGCTCGCTGACGCGCTTCTCGGTGCGGGTGCCGCCGAACTCGCACCCCTGGGAGCCCCTTCGTGATCGTCCCCGCCGCCTACTCCCAGTGGGAGAAGCCGTTGCAGGGGTGGCGCATCCTCGTCCCCCGCGGAGGCCCGTGGGGGGACGGTGTCGCCGCCGCTCTCCGAGCCAAGGGAGCCTCGCCCGTCGTCGCTCCGATGATCAACTTCGCGCCGACCGACGACTTCCCCGCGCTCGAGCAGGCCCTCGCCGACCTCGAGGCCGGCGCGTTCGACTGGATGACCGTCACGAGCGCCACCACCGTCGACGTCCTCTCCCTCCTGCGCACCACCGTGCCCGCGGGCACCAAGGTGGCGGCGGTCGGCGAGACCACGGCGGCCGCGCTCGTCGCCGCCGGCTACTCCGTCGACCTCGTCCCCTCCGAGGACAACTCCGCCCGCGGCCTCCTGGCCGAGTGGGAGGAGGCGACCGGCGGCCGGCACCCCCTGCGCGTGCTGACGCTCCGATCCGAGATCGCCAAGCCGCTGCTCACCGAGGGCCTCACCCGGATCGGGCACGACGTGCGCTCCGTGGTCGCCTACCGCACGGTCGGCGTCCCCGTGGAGGAGCGCGTCGTGGCCGACGTCGCCGGCGGAGCCGTGCACGCGATCCTCGTCACCTCCGGCAGCGTCGCGGAGCAGGTCCAGAAGCAGCTCGGCCCGGTGCCCGAGTCGATCCTCGTCGCCGCGATCGGCCCGCAGACCGCGAAGGACGCCCGCGCCTTCGGCCTGCGCGTCGACGTGGTCGCCGACGAGCGCTCGGCCTCCTCCCTCATCGACGCGGTCGCCGCCGTCGCCACGGAGCGCGCTCCCCGCTGAGCCGCCTCCCCGGCGCACGACTTCGGCGCACGACTTCGGCGCACGACGTCGGCCAGGAGTGGTGGGCCTCGCTCCACAGGGCAGGGACCCGCCTCTCGGCCGAGGTCGTGCGCGGTACCGGGGGAGCGACTCACTCGATCCCGTGCCGCCGACGCTGTGCCGCGGTCCACAGGTGCTCCTTCCTGCGGACGAGGGTGAAGAGGGCCTCCTCGGTGCGCGGCCAGTCCTCCATGATCTGGTGGCTGTCGAGCCGGATGCAGAGGTACTCCTGCCGGGCGAGCTCGAGGTCCCGACGCCGGTCCTCGTGGAACTGCTCGATGCCGGAGTGGAAGCGGTGGCCGTCACTCTCGAGCACCAGGCGGTCTCCGATGATCTGATCGACACGGCCGACCCCGGAGACGGGGACCTGAGTCCGGACCCGGACGTTGTGCCGACGAGTGCTCAGACGCGTCCTCGTCTCGAGGCCGGACTGGCTCCGCCCGTCGACGCGGGTGAACAGATCGCGCTTGCCGATCGGAGCGAGGGCTCGCAGGTCGAGGAGGGCGTCCGAGGTGAGCAGGCCCGTGTTCAGGGCCGAATCGATCGTCACGATCGCGTCGTCCTCGGCGACGCAGGTCACGAGATGCAGAACGGCGGCTCCGACGCCGTCCTGCGAGAACGAGCGCCTCCCCTGCCCGGGCCAGCGGCGCCAGTGACCGACCCAGCCGGGCCGGAGGTCGTGGACGGAGGAGTCGCCGAGCGCGACGTGCAGCGCGGGCCGCTCGACGGTCCAGAGCCCGAGGTGGTGCAGAAGCGAGAGGCAGGTCACCACCCCGCCCGCCCGTACGGCGGCGAGCTCGACGGGCGGCAGCGCGTACCACCCGCGGCGCACCCGGACGACGTCTCGTGAGGCCAGTGCCCGCTCGACGGCCGCCCGCGGGACCCCGGCGGCTCGAAGTGCTCGTGCCGGTGCGAAGCCGCCGCTCGAGCGGAGAAGGGTGAGGAGCTCGTGCATGTGCGGATTCTGCCTGGGCGGGCCGGCGTCCCCGCCCGCTGGAGGGCGTACCTGGGGAGGGCGCGGACGGAAGGCGAGTGGGGGAGGACTGCACGACGTCGGCCAAGAGAGGTGGGCTTCGCTCCACAGGGCAGTGACCCGCCTCTCGGCTGACGTCCTGCGTCCGGAGCACCTCCACGGGGCGGGGCGTCCGCGCTCCCGGGAGGCGCTCGGCGGGGCGGGATTACGCTGGAGGACATGACTGCCATCCGCCCGCGCCGCCTCCGCACGACCCCCGCACTCCGCCGTCTCGTCCAAGAGACGCGCATCCATCCGGCGCAGCTGATCCTGCCCCTCTTCGTGGCCGAGGGGACCACCGAGGCTCGGCCGATCGGGTCGATGCCGGGAGTGCTGCACCACTCGCTGGACAGCGTCCGCGGAGCGGTGACGGAAGCGGCCGAGGCGGGGATCGGCGGCGTGATGCTGTTCGGCGTGCCCACCACGCGCGACGCTGTCGGCTCGGGTGCGACCGACCCCGACGGCGTCCTCAACGCCGCGACGCGGGTCGTCGTGGAGGAGGTCGGCGATGCGCTGGTCGTGCAGACCGACCTGTGCCTGGACGAGTTCACCGATCACGGCCACTGCGGCGTGCTCGACGAGCGCGGGCGCGTCGACAACGACGCCACGCTCCTCCGCTACGAGGACATGGCGCTCGCGCAGGCCGAGGCCGGCTCCCGCCTGCTCGGGCTCTCGGGGATGATGGACGGCCAGGTCGGCGCGATCCGCGCCGCTCTCGACGGCGCCGGGCACCTGGACACCGCGATCCTCGCGTACTCGGCGAAGTACGCCTCCAGCTTCTACGGTCCGTTCCGCGAGGCCGTGCAGTCCACGCTCGAGGGCGATCGCCGCACCTACCAGCAGGACCCGGCGAACCGCCGCGAGGGCCTGCGCGAGGCGACCCTCGACCTCGCCGAGGGCGCCGACGTGGTGATGGTGAAGCCGGCCATGAGCTACCTCGACGTGCTCTCGGACGTCGCCTCCGTCTCGGACGTGCCGGTCTGGGCGTACCAGGTGTCGGGGGAGTACGCGATGATCGAGGCCGCCGCTGCGAACGGCTGGATCTCGCGCGAGCCGGCGATCCTCGAGTCGGTCACGGGGATCCTCCGCGCGGGTGCCGACGCCGTGCTCACCTACTGGGCCGTCGAGATCGCCCGCGACCTGCTGAAGTAGCCGCTCCTGGGCCCGGGAGCGAGCCTCGGCATCTCGTCCGAAAGCGCTCCTCCGGCGCCGGGGCGCCGAGCGGCGCGCGTACCCTGGAGGGGTGACCACCTCGGCGAACGACACCCTGTACGAGCGTGCCCGGCACGCGATCCCCGGAGGCGTCAATTCGCCCGTCAGAGCGTTCCGCTCGGTCGGCGGGACCCCGCGCTTCATGGTGTCCGCCGCCGGCCCCTACATCACGGACGCGGACGGGCGCGAGTACGTCGACCTCGTCTGCTCCTGGGGCCCCGCCGTCCTCGGTCACGCGCACCCCGAGGTCGTCGCGGCGGTGCAGGAGGCGGCCGCCCGCGGCCTCTCGTTCGGCGCGTCCACTCCGGCCGAGACGGACCTCGCCGAGCTGGTCGAGGCGCGGATCACGGCCGGGGGAGTCTCGCCGATCGAGAAGCTCCGCCTGGTCTCGACCGGCACCGAGGCGACGATGACGGCGATCCGCCTCGCCCGCGGCGTCACCGGCCGCGACCTGCTGATCAAGTTCTCCGGCCACTACCACGGCCACTCCGACGGGCTGCTGGCCGACGCCGGCTCCGGTCTCGCGACCCTCTCGCTGCCCGCCTCCGCCGGCGTCACGGCCGCGACCGCGGCGCAGACGATCGTCCTGCCGTACAACGACCTCGAGGCGGTGCGCGCGGTCCTGGCGGAGCGCGGCGCCGACATCGCCGCGGTCATCACCGAGGCCGCGGCGGCCAACATGGGCGTCGTCGCTCCGGACCCGGGCTTCAACGCGGCCCTCGCCGAGCTCGTGCACGCGAACGGATCGCTGCTGATCATGGACGAGGTGCTGACCGGGTTCCGCGTGAGCGCCGGCGGCTGGTGGGGGCTCGAGAACCGCGGCGCCGAGGCTCCGTACCGGGCCGACCTCTACACCTTCGGCAAGGTCATCGGCGGAGGGATGCCGGTCGCGGCTCTCGGCGGCCGTGCGGACGTCATGGACCACCTGGCGCCACTAGGGCCGGTGTACCAGGCGGGCACCCTCTCCGGGAACCCGGTCGCGGTGGCCGCGGGCATCCGGACGCTGCAGCTGGCCGACGACGCGGTCTACGCCTCGCTCGACGCCACGGCGCGGACGCTGCAGCGCGAGGTGTCGGCGGCGCTGACCGCCGAGGGCGTCGCGCACACCGTGCAGACGGCCGGGAGCCTCTTCAGCTTCATGTTCACGGACCTGGGCCGACCGGTGCGCGACTACGCCGAGGTCCAGGCGCAGGAGTCGTTCCGCTACCCGGCGTTCTTCCACGCGATGCTCGACGCGGGCGTCTCGCTGCCGCCGTCGGTCTACGAGGCGTGGTTCGTCTCGGCGGCGCACGACGACGCGGCCGTCGGGCGCATCGTGGACGCGCTGCCGGCGGCGGCGAAGGCCGCGGCGGCCGCCCGGGCGTAGGCTCCCGGTTCGCCCGGGATCGGGCGGGACGTCCTCGCCGTACCGGGCGACGGACCGTCCCGTGCGCCCGGCCGCCGGCGTGCGGCGACCGGGCAGGGGCGGGAGTCCTCAGCCCCGGCGCGAGACCGACTTCGGCAGCACGAACACCAGCGCGAAGGCGGCGACCGCCATCAGGGTGCTGAGGAGCATCGCGGGAGCCGCGGCGTCGAGGAAGCCCGAGGCGACCGTGTCCGGACCCGTGATGACGAGGCTCCCGAACAGCACGCTGCCGATGACCGCGATGCCGACGGCCGAGCCGATGCGCTGGATCGCCGAGATCACGCCACTGGCCGCGCCCGCGTCCTGCGGGTCGACGGTCGAAACGATGAACTGCACGTTCGGGGCGATGAAGAAGCCGTTGCCCAGGCCCGCGATCAGCAGCGGCGGCAGGAGCTGCCAGTTGCTGATCGAGTCCGGCGTCGCGGTCAGCAGCACCAGCCAGACCCAGCCGAGCCCGATGGCGAGCAGGCCGCTGCCCATCACCAGCACGTTGCGGCCCAGGCGCGCGGTCATCCGGTTGCTCTGCGAGGAGCTGATGATGCTGCCGATCGCGAAGGGGATCGACACCAGTCCCGACTCGAGAGCGGTGTGGCCGAGGCCCGACTGCCAGAGCAGCGAGATGGTGAAGAAGATGCTCGTGAAGGCGGCGAAGTAGACCAGCGCGAGGATCACGCCCCCCGTGAAGGCCGGGTGGCGGAAAAGCGACGGCGGCACCAGCGGAGCGCGGCCGCGGCGGACGTGGAGGACCTCCCAGGCGCCGAACGCGGCGAGGAGCAGCACTCCGCCGGCGATCGAGAGGAAGGTCCACAGCGGCCAGCCCTCGTCCTCGCCCTGGATGAGCGGGACGAGCAGAGCGACCAGGCCGCCGGAGACGAGCACGAGTCCGAGCCAGTCGACGCCTCCGCTCGGGGCGCGATCGCCTGCCTCGAGGTCGCGGCGGGCGGGGAGGAGGACGGCGGCGGCGATCAGGGTCGCGACGCCGATGGGCAGGTTCACCCAGAAGACCAGGCGCCAGCCGTTCTCGTCGCCGAAGGCCTGGATGATCAGGCCGCCGATGATCGGGCCGAGCGCCGACGAGACGCCGAGGACCGCGCCCATCACCGCGAAGGCCTTGCCCCGCGAGGGACCGCGGAAGAGGAGCTGGATGTAGGCGTTGACCGCCGGGACGAAGACGCCGCCCGCCAGGCCCTGCACGATGCGGGCGATGACGAGCTGGGTGTCGTCCGCGGCCAGTCCGCACGCGAAGCTGGCGACAGTGAACAGGGCGATGCCGCTGACGAAGACCCACTTGTGCCCGAAGCGGTCGCCGAGGCGGCCGGCGGGGATCAGGGCGAGGCCGAACGCGAGGGCGTAGCCGGAGATGATCCAGGAGAGCGTCGACTCGGAGGCGTCGAGCGTGGTGCGGATGGTGGGCAGCGCCACGTTCACGATGGTCGTGTCGAGCAGGGCGATGAACATGCCCGCGAGCAGGACGATCAGCGAGCGCCAGGCGCGCTTGTCGGGGGCGGGAGGGGCGCCGGTCGATCGGGCGGTCGACGTCTCGGTCATCGCAGGAGTGCCTTTCGAGCAGGGGGGGAGGGGGTGGTCCGTCAGACCTGTTCGAGGGACGCGACCGGATGTGAATGCTCGCAGGAGAAACCGGGTTTCCGCACGCCGGGATCTGTGGGGGCCTTCAGGCGGAGGGCCCGGAGGCGGGGTCTCCGCCCGCCGTCAGCGGAGGCGCGACTCCGCCCGCCGGGCGCAGTCGATGCAGAGCTCGGCCGTGGGCCGGGCGGCGAGGCGTGCGGCTCCGATCGGGCGGCCGCAGGAGGCGCACTCCCCGTAGCCGCCGGTGCCGAGGCGGGCGCGAGCGGCGTCGAGGTCGCGCGCCGTGCGGGCGAGAGCGTCGCGGACTCCGGCCATCCGCGACCACTCGGCCGAGAGCGGCGTGCCCTCCGGGTCGTGCTCGTCGTCGGCGGTGCCGTCGGCGCGGTCGCGCAGGAGCTCGGCCAGCGAGGCCTCGAGCCGGGCCGCCTCGTCGCGCGTCTCGGCCTGCCGCTCGGCCAGCAGCGCGTCGAGGAGGCGCGCCTCGTCCGCATCCATCGGCATCCGACCATGCTGCCACCCACGCGAGCGCCGGGGCATCGTTGTGCGATCCGGCGCTGACCCGGCGGCGGGCGGCGGGGCAGACTAGGGGCATGCCCGTCGTGACCGTGCTCCCCGACCGCCTCGAACTCCGCCTCACCGCGGCCGAGCGACTGCTCGCGTTCCACCGCAGCGACGTCGTCGTCGACCGGTCGAGCATCCGCTCGGCGACGGTCACCGAGGACCCCTGGATCTGGGTGCGGGGCATCCGCGCGCCCGGTACCGCGGTCCCGCTCACGCTCGCGGCCGGGACGTGGAAGTTCCACGGCGGCAAGGACTTCCTGCTGATCAAGCGCACCGCCTCGGCCGTCGTGATCGACCTGGTCGACGAGGACTACTCCCGCCTGATCGTGAGCACCAAGCACGCTCCCGAGCTGATCGCGGCCCTCCAGCTGGGGACGACGACCGCGGCGATCCCCGTGATCGAGACCGACGACCTCGTGATCGTCCCCGAGGTCGCGGAGCAGGCGGAGCGGGCCCAGGCGGCGGCGGCGGAGAAGCGCGCGAAGAAGAAGGCGAAGGCGGCGGAGGCCGCGGCCGTGGCCGCGGAGGCGGCGGGTCCGGCGACGGTGGTCGAGGGCCGGGAGGCGGCGAGCGGCGGGAGCGCGGCGAGTGCGCCGGTCGCGGCTCCGGAGGCGGCCGCCGCCGTGGAGGACGTCGCGGCGCCGACGGAGTCAGCAGCGGGGGCCGCTCCGAAGAACTCGCGGGCTACGCCGAAGGCCGCCCCGAAGACGAGTGCTCGGACGGTGGCGACGACGACGGCCGAGTCCCGGGGATCCGCGCCCGCGGAGGCCGCAGCCTCCGTGCCGACCGGCTCCGCGGTCCCGGCGGAGTCCGCCGGATCGACGACCGCGGAATCGGAGCCCGCCGGGTCGACGCCGACCGGGTCGAAGCCCGTCGGGCCGACCCCCGCGAAGCCTGCTGCGGCCGCGAAGCCAGCGCCGAGGCCCAGGACGTCGGCGAAGCCGCGCGCCGCGCGCCCCGACTCCTCCGTCGGTCACGCGTCGGCCGAGCCGAGCGGCGCCACCGAGGCCGCGGAGTAGCGCACCGCCCCACGGGCCGCTGCCGCACAGCCCGCTGCCGCACAGCCCGCTGCCGCTCAGCCCGCTGCTGCGCTGCAGCGCCGCGGAGGCGTCTCCGCCTCCGCGCTCGTGTCGGAGAGGCGCTCGCCTCCGAGGCCGAGCCGTCAGGCGCGGACGTCGACCAGAGTCCGACCGTGCGAGCGGCCGGCGAGCACGTCCTCGGCCGCGTCGATCGCCCCGCCGAGCGGCACCGTCGTCGTCAGCTCGTCGAGCAGCTCCAGGTCGAGGTCGTGGGCGAGGCGGCGCCAGGCCTCCTCGCGGAGCTTGCGCGGCGCCTCCACCGAGTTGATCCCGGCCAGCGTCACTCCGCGCAGGATGAACGGCATCACGCTCACCGGCAGGTCCGGCCCCTGCGCGAGACCGCACGCCGCCACGGTGCCGCCCCACCGCGTCTGCGCGAGAGCGTTCGCGAGCGTGTGCGAGCCCGCGGAGTCCACCGCTCCCGCCCAGCGCTCGGACTGCAGCGGCTTCCCGCCCTCCTGCAGCTCGGCGCGGTCGATGACGTCGGAGGCGCCGAGGCGCTGGAGCAGAGCGCCGTGCTCGCCGAGCCGGCCGGTCGAGGCGACGACCTCGTGGCCCAGGCGCGCCAGGAGCGCGACGGCCAGCGACCCCACGCCTCCCGAGGCTCCCGTCACCAGGACCGGACCGCTGCCCGGCCGCACGCCGTGCCGTTCGAGGGCCAGCACCGCCAGCATCGCCGTGAAGCCCGCGGTGCCGATCGCTCCCGCGCGCGCCGACGAGATCGCCCCGGGCAGCCGCAGCAGCGACGCGGAGTCGACCCGGGCGCGCTCGGCGAGCCCGCCGTCGTGGCGCTCGCCGAGGCCGGCGCCGTTCAGCACGACGCGGTCGCCGGAGTCGAAGCGCTCGCCCGCCTCGCCGTCCGCGTACTCCACGGTGCCGACCAGGTCGATGCCGGCGACGAGCGGGGTGCGGCGCACGATGCCGGGTCTCCCCGCCAGCGCCAGGGCGTCCTTGTAGTTGACGCTCGAGTACTCGACGGCGATCGACACGTCGCCGTGCGAGCGGTCGGGGTCGTCGCGCTCGAGGAGGCGGGCTCGGTCGGGGGTGTCGGTGTCGGAGTCGGAGTGCCGCTCGACGACGATGGCTCGGTACATGGGCCCACGCTACGCCCGCGGGCCCGCGGCCGGGCGGTCAGTTCAGGGGCCGGGTGCCCTCGGGGAGGGATCCGCCGGAGTAGAGGGCGGAGGCCGCGTCCTGGAGCGCCGTCAGGGCGACGCGCTGCGTCCACGGGCCGTAGGAGACGCGGGCCAGCCCGAGCTCCTCGAAGCGGGCGGGGGACTGCGATCCGGGGACGCCGATGACGCTGACGCGCTGCCGCCCGAGGGCGGCGACGAGGGACTCCAGCTCGGCGTCCTGCAGCAGCCCGGGGACGAAGAAGCAGGCGGCGCCGGCGTCGAGGTAGGCGCGGCCGCGCTCGATCGCGTCGGCCAGGACCTCGCGGCGGTCGCGGTCGCCGGCGCGGAGGAACACGTCCGTGCGGGCGTTGAGCGCGAAGGGCACCGCCTCCTCCTCGGCCGCGGCGACGGCCTTCTCGACCGCCCGCAGCGCCTCCGGGAGCGGCTTCGCCTGGTCCTCGAGGTTCGCGCCCACGACGCCGACCTCGATCGCGCGCCGGACGGTCTCGCCCGCGTCTCCGTAGCCCGCCTCGAGGTCCGCCGAGACCGGGACCTCGACGGCGGCGACTATGCGCTCGATCATGCCCAGGTGCAGCTCCAGCGGGATCCGCTCGCCGTCCTCGTAGCCGAACGCCGCCGCGATGGAGTGGCTGGCGGTCGCGAGCGCCCGGGTCTCCGGGAGCGCGGCGATCGTGGTCGCGCTGATCACGTCCCAGACGTTCACCACCTGCAGCAGCTCGGGGGCGGTGTGGAGGTCGACGAGGGTGCGCCCGCGCGCTTCGATGCTCATGGCACGAGCGTAGGGCCCGCGTGCGCGGCGCAGGCCGCCGCATCGCAGTCCGTGCACACCACGAGCTGGGCCCGGCAGGAGAGGTCGGTGCAGTTGCGCATCCGGCTGGTCGGAGCGGCGCACGAGGTGCAGCGGCCGAGCACCTCGGCGTCGGGGGAGAAGGACACGGAGCCGCGGCCGTCGAAGACGTACAGCGCGCCCTTCCACAGCCCGCGGTCGCGCCGCGCCTCGGCGTAGCGGACGACGCCTCCGTCGAGCTGGTACACCTCGCCGAAGCCGCGCGCCGTCATCAGGCTCGACAGCACCTCGCAGCGGATGCCGCCGGTGCAGTAGGTGACGACGGGCCGGCCCTTGAGGTGGTCGTAGACGCCGGCGTCGAGCTGCTCGACGAATTCGCGGGTGCTGCTGACTCCGGGCACGATCGCCCCGTCGAACCGGCCGATCTCGGCCTCGAAAGCGTTGCGGCCGTCGAACAGCACCACGTCGTCGCGCTCGGCCACCAGAGCGTCCAGCTGGTCCGGGTCGAGGCGCGGCGCCGTCCCGACGACCCCGTCGGCGTCCACCCGCAGCTCGTCGGGCGCACCGAACGAGACGATCTCGTCGCGCACCTTCACCGAGAGCCCGGGGAAGTCGAGGCTGCGGCCGTCGTCGTCGAGGCCGGAGCCGTCGCTCCACTTCACCTCGAGGCCGCGGAAGGCGGAGTGCTCGCGGGTGCGGCGGACGTAGCGCTTCAGGGCGTCCATCCCGCCGCCCAGAGTGCCGTTCACCCCGTGCTCCGAGATCAGCAGGCGCCCTCGCAGGCCCAGCGACCCGCACAGCTCGCGCTGCCACAGCCGCACGGATTCGGGGTCGGCCAGCGGCACGAAGCGGTAGAACAGCAGGATCTTCGGCAGCACCGGCACATCCTACGAGGACGTCCGGATCCGGGCGCGGCGTGTGGCAGCATCGTCGGGTGCCCGACGCCTCCGCCCCCGTGCCGCACTCCCGCCTCGAGGACGTCTTCGGCCTCGTCACCGGCGCGTTCGTCGTGTCGCTCGGCCTCTACCTGCTGCGCGCGAGCCAGGCGGTCACGGGCGGCACCGCGGGTCTCGCGTTGCTGCTGGGGTATCCGCTCGACATCCCGTTCGGCGTGATCCTCGTCACGGTCAACGTGCCGTTCCTCGCCCTCTCGCTGTGGAAGAAGGGCTGGCGGTTCACGCTGCGGACCATGTTCTCGATCGTGCTGGTCTCGGTCCTGGCGGGGCTGCACCCGCTGGCGTTCGGCGAGCTGCGGATCGAGCCCGTCTACGGGGTCCTCACGGGCGACGTGCTCGCGGGGATCGGCCTCCTCATCCTCTTCCGGCACGGGTCGAGCCTGGGCGGATTCAGCATCGTCGCCCTGATCGCGCAGGAGCGGCTCGGCTGGCGGGCGGGCTACGTGATGATGGCGCTCGACGCGTGCGTGGTCGCGGCCGCGCTGCTGGTGGTGCCTCCGCTGAACGTGCTGATCTCGGCGGCGGGAGTGGTGGTGCTCAACCTGGTCCTGGCGTTCAACCACCGGCCCGGGCGCTATCTCGGGTCCTGACCCCGTCCGCAAGCCCTTCGGCGTGCGGCGCCGGGTTCCTAGGCTGAGGGCGCGGGCCACCGCCCGCCCTTCCCGAACGGAGAACCGGATGTCCGACTGGACCTACGACCCCTACGACCCCTACGCCCGCCTCGGCGAGGTGCCGACCTTCGCGCTCGAGAGCGACGACATCGCCGACGGTGCGCCCCTGTCCGCCCGCCACTACGGCGAAGGCTCCGGCGGCGAGGACGTCTCGCCGCACCTGCGCTGGTCGGGAGCCCCCGCCGAGACGAAGAGCTTCGCCGTGACGGTGTTCGACCCCGACGCGCCCACCGGCTCCGGCTTCTGGCACTGGGCCGTCTACAACCTCCCGGCCGACACCACCGAGCTGCCCACGGGAGCCGGAGCCGCCGGCTTCGAGCTGCTCCCGGCGGGCGCGCAGACGCTGCCCAACGAGATGCGGCTGCGCCAGTTCGTCGGAGCGGCGCCGCCGGACCGCGAGCACCGCTACTTCTTCGTGGTGCACGCCCTCGATGTCGACTCGCTCGACCTCGACCCGGAGTCGACGCCGGCGATCCTCGGCTTCAACGCCCACTTCCACACTCTCGCGCGGGCGCAGATCGTCGCCACGGCGACCCCGGACGGCGCGAAGGGCTGACGGCCGCGCGCCGGAACGCGGGCTGCGGTCCGGCGTGCTGGTCGGTGCGGTGTGCAGGCTCCGGTGCGATCTGCAGGCTCCGGTGCGATGTGCAGGAGCGATCTGCAGGCCCGGGTGCGGTGTGCAGGTGCGGTCTGCAGGCCTGGGTGCGGTGTGCAGGCCTGGGTGCGGTGTGCAGGTGCGGTCTGCAGGCCTGGGTGCGGTGTGCAGGCCTGGGTGCGGTGTGCAGGTGCGATCTGCAGGAGATCCTGCATCCGACCGACGAGTCACGCGGAGGAGAACGCTCTCACCGGCCGGAGTCCTGCAGATCGCACAGGTGCCTGCAGATCGCACAGGTGCCTGCAGATCGCGCAGGTGCCTGCAGATCGCGCAGGTGCCTGCAGATCGCACAGGTGCCTGCAGATCGCGCAGGTGCCTGCAGATCGCGCAGGTGCCTGCAGATCGCGCAGGTGCCTGCAGATCGCGCAGGTGCCTGCAGATCGGACAGACCACGGACAGCCCCCGCCCGGGCGGCTACCCGAAGAGGGTGCGCGCCTCCTCGTAGCGGGCGTCGGGCACCGTCTTGAGGGTGCCGAGCGCCTCGGCGAAGCCCACGTGGTAGATGTCGGTGCCGCGCAGGGCGACCATGCGGCCCCAGTGCTCGGCGACGACGGAGTCGATGGCGGCCATGCCCAGGCGGGTCGCGAGGACGCGGTCGAACGCGGTGGGCGTTCCTCCGCGCTGGATGTGGCCGAGCGTCGTGGCGCGGGTCTCGATCCCGGTGCGCTCCTCGATGAGCGGGGCCAGCAGCTCGCCGATGCCGCCGAGGCGCGGCCGGCCGAAGGCGTCGAGGCCGCGCTCGGAGTGGGCGTCGTCCATCGTGTCGAGCGAGAAGCCCTCGGCGACCACGACGAGCGGTGCGCGCCCGCGGTCCTGCGCGCTCTGCACCCACTCGACGATCTGGTCGAGGGAGGTGCGCTTCTCCGGGATGAGGATCACGTGGGCGCCCGCGGCCATGCCGGAGTGCAGGGCGATCCAGCCGACGTGGCGGCCCATGACCTCGGCGACCATGCAGCGGCCGTGCGAGTCGCCGGTGGTGCGGAGGCGGTCCATCGCGTCGGTCGCGATGCCGACGGCGGTGTCGAAGCCGAAGGTGTAGTCGGTGGCGCCGAGGTCGTTGTCGATGGTCTTCGGGACGCCGACGATCTTGAGGCCCGCGTCCGTGAGGCGCTTGGCCGCCGCCAGGGTGCCCTCGCCGCCGATCGCGATGATCGAGTCGATGCCGTTGCGGTCCATCATCTCGGCGATCTTCTCGGGTCCGCCGTTCTCGCCCTCGAAGGGGTTCGTCCGGCTGGTGCCGATGATCGTGCCGCCCTGCTTGGCGATGCCCTGGATCTCGGGGCGGCCCAGCGGCAGGAGGTCGCCGTCGACCACTCCCCGCCAGCCGTTCCGGAAGCCCACGAACTCCTGGTCGTAGACCTTGATGCCCTTGTAGACGGCACCGCGGATGACGGCGTTGAGGCCGGGGCAGTCGCCGCCGGAGGTCAGGATCCCGATCTTCACCCGCTCAGGTTAGAGGACCCGGTGAGCGGATGTGCACGCAGACGTCGACGGGCCCCTCCTCGCCGCCTCGAGGAAGGGCCCGTCGTCGTGCTCGGTGCTGGTGGGACTAGGTCGTGACGAGCTCGCCGTTGACGCCGCGGGGGAAGAATCCGCCGGTGCGCGTTCCGGCCGCGGGGTTCAGGTACACGATGTTGAGGACCTGGCCCGGGGTGCGGCTGAACGCGATCGAGCTGCCGTCGGTCGGGACGATGTTCGCCTGGCCGTTGACCTTGACGCCCTGGTCGAGGTCGGTCTTGCCGTCGAGGCTGTCGCGAGCGTCGGAGAGCTTGTTCGCCGAGTCGGACAGGTCGGCGGCGTAGATCGCCGAGCGGATCGCGCCCGCGTGGTACGCCTCCACCGCGAGGATGCCGGCGGCCGCGTCGAGGTAGGTCTTCGACTGGATGAGGGGGGCGGCGCCCTTGTAGGCGGTCACTCCCACGTCCTCGAAGACGAAGGCGCCGAGCAGGAAGTTCGACTCGCTCGCGAACGGGTCGAACGACTGACCGGCCTTGATCAGCCCCGCCGCGACAGCGGCGGAGTTGAAGCTGTCCTTGAGGTTGATCGCCGGGCGGGCCACCTTCGCGGTGCCCAGCGCGGCCCGCAGGAACTGCACGTGGGCCTTCTCGTCGTTCGCGACCTCGGTGGCGAAGCTCTTGAGCCACGGGGTCTTGAAGTCGACGGGGCGGCCGCCGATGACGCCTCCGGGCGTGCCCTTGCCGGTCACGTCCGAGCCGCCGAGGCCGGTGCCGTAGACGGCGCGGAGGTAGAACTCGGCCTCGAGGTACTCGAGGTTGAGGGCGAAGTTGAGGATCGAGGCGTCGCTGGGGCCGCTGGCAGCGACCTCCTCGGCGGAGGCGGTGGGCGCGGCGAGGGCCGCGGCTCCGATACCGAGGCCGGCGACGCCGGTGGCCTCGAAGAAGCGGCGACGGTCGAGAGCGGTCTCAGAGCTCTTGACGATCGCGTTGCGGATGAAGGTCGTGTCGAACATGTGCGCATCTCCAGTGATTGGCGGGTGCCGGGCGGCTGGAGCGCCGCCGCGACAGCGCGAAGCTACGCCCGGGAGCGACCTGCTGACCAGTGGAAACGGAGGATCGGATCCGCGCATGTGTTCACGCGGTCTGGACCAATCCGCCGGGCGTGTCGCTCCGAACACGTCGTGGATGGGGGTTCTGCGGGGAAGGGTCCGCTCCGGTGTCGGAGCCGCCGGTTAGCATCGCTGCGTGTCGATCCCCGCCCCCGCTCCCGAGCCCTCCTGGGCGACGGTCTACGCGCCGTCGGAGCCGGTGAGCCTCGCGCTCACCCTCCGCACGCTGCTGCGCGGCTCCGGCGACCCGACCATGCTCCTCGACGCGTCCGGCTTCTGGCGGGCGTTCCGCACCCCGCTCGGCCCGGGCACCCTGCATCTGCGGCAGGCGGCGGACGGCGCGGTGCACGCGCGCGCCTGGGGCGGGGGAGCGGAGTGGCTGATCGACGCGGTCCCCGAGCTCCTCGGCCACGGCGACGACTGGAGCGGGCTCGACCTGACTGCCCACGCTCCGCTCGCCGAGGTGCTCCGCCGCTCGTCGGGCCTGCGCCTCACGCGCGCGAACCTGGTGTTCGAGATGCTCGCGCCGTCGGTCCTCGAGCAGAAGGTCACCAGCACGGAGGCGTGGCGCGCCTACCGGGTGCTGGTGCGCCTCCACGGGGAGCCCGCCCCGGGGCCGGCCGCCCTGCACGTGGCACCGAGCGCGGAGCAGTGGCGGCGCGTGCCGTCGTGGGACTGGCACCGCGCGGGAGTGGATCCGCGGCGCTCGCGGACCGTCCTCACCGCCGCGCTCGTCGCCTCCGGCCTCGAGCGGACCCTCGCGCTCGGGCGGGGCGGCGACGAGGTCGCCCGCCGGCTGCAGTCGGTGCCGGGGATCGGGCCGTGGACGGCCTCCGAGGTGATGATGCGCGCCCATGGCGATCCGGACGCGGTCAGCGTGGGCGACTACCACCTCGCCGCGGCCGTCGGCTTCGCTCTCACGGGCCGGCTCGGGGTCGACGACGACGGGATGCTCGAGCTCCTCGAGCCGTGGCGCGGGCACCGGCAGCGGGTCATCCGGCTGATCGGCTGCAGCGGAGCGAAGAAGCCGCGGCACGGCCCGCGGATGACCATCCAGGACCATCGCCGGCACTGATCCCCTCCTCCACAGGGGCGGCTCGCCGGCGAGTCGGCGCGACCACCGCGTCACGCCGCGTCCGGGCGGCGGGTCGGGCTTAGCCTCGGAGGATGCAGCAGTCGACGACCCCAGGTGTGCCCGGCAGCGACCCGGAGCGAGAGTCCGACGACGCGGCCGTGCGGAGCGGGGTCGACGCGACCGTCGAGGGTCGGACGCCGGGAGACGTGGCGGAGGGCGGCGCGGAGCCGGACGACGAGGTCGAGGCCGATGGCTCCGGGAGCGGGGCCGAGGTCGAGCCGGCGCCGGAGTCCGCGTCCGTGGACGAGGACGTGTCTCAGGCCGCGCAGGAGCCCGACGCTCAGGACGAGCCCGACGCTGAGGACGAGCCCGACGCTGAGGACGAGCCCGACGCTGAGGACGAGCCCGACGCTGAGGACGAGCCCGACGCTGAGGACGAGGCCGACGCTGAGGACGAGGCCGTGCGCGAGCCCGGCGCCGCGTCGGAGCCGGAGCTCGCGGCATCCGCCGCCGCCGAGCCCGAGGTCGACGACCGCCCGATGATCGAGCGCGTCGAGTCCCTGGTCCGCCGCTGGATCGCGCGCAGCGGCGAGTTCCCGGTCGAGCCCGCCGCCCAGCGGCTCGCGGGCGTGCTCCAGGATCCGAACGGCCTCGATTTCACCGTCGGGTTCGTCGACGGCGTCGCCCGGCCCGAGGACCTCTCGGTCGCGGCCGAGAACCTCGCGGCGCTCACCGCGAAGACGCCCGCCTTCCTCCCCTCCTACCTGCGCGCCGCGATCAGCACCGGCGGCGCCGTCGGCCCCGTGCTGCCCTGGGTGGTCGTGCCCGCGGCCCGCCGGGTCCTCCGCCGCCTCGTCGGGCACCTCGTGGTCGACGCCTCGGAGGCCCGTCTCGGCGCGGCCGTCGCCGCGCTGCGCGAGGGCGGCGACCGGCTCAACCTCAATCTCCTCGGCGAGGCCGTGCTCGGCGAGCGCGAGGCCCGGCGGCGCCTCGAGGGGACCCTCCGCCTCCTCGAGCGGCCGGACGTCGACTACGTCAGCGTCAAGGTCTCGAGCGTCGTCAGCCAGCTGTCGATGTGGGCCTTCGATGAGGAGGTCGACCGCGTCGTGGAGCGTCTCACCCCGCTCTACCAGGCGGCCGCGTCCGGCGCCGACCCCACCTTCATCAACCTCGACATGGAGGAGTACCGCGACCTGGACCTGACGGTCGCCGTGTTCCGGCGCCTCCTCGAGCAGCCGGGCATGCTCGACCTCGAGGCGGGCATCGTCCTGCAGGCGTACCTGCCCGACTCCGTCCGCGTGCTCGACGAGCTGACCGAGTGGGCGCAGGAGCGCCGGGCCCGCGGCGGAGCGCCGATCAAGGTGCGCGTCGTGAAGGGCGCCAACCTCGCGATGGAGCGGGTCGACGCGGCCCTGCACGACTGGCCGCTGGCGACCGTCGGCAGCAAGGCGGAGGCCGACACGAACTACAAGCGCCTGCTCGACCGGGCGCTGCGGCCGGAGTGCGTCGACGCGGTGCGCGTGGGCGTCGCCGGGCACAACCTCTTCGACCTCGCCTGGGCGTGGCTCACGGCGACCGAGCGCGGGGTGACCGGCGCGGTCGAGATCGAGATGCTGCTCGGGATGGCGACCGGGCAGGCGCGCGCCGTCCGCGAGGACGTCGGACGCCTCCTCCTCTACACGCCCGTCGTGCACCCGCACGAGTTCGACGTGGCGATCTCGTACCTCATCCGTCGGCTCGAGGAGAACAGCAGCCCCGAGAACTTCCTCTCGGCCGCGTTCCGCCTCGACGACGAGGAGGTGATGCAGCGCGAGCTGGGACGCTTCCGCGCCTCGCTCGAGGCCCTCGACGACTCCGTCCCGCCGCCGAACCGCACGCAGGACCGCCTGCGGGAGTGGTCCTCCGGCTCCGGCCGCCGCCTCGTGCAGGAGCACGCCCGCGCCGGCGAGCGGGCGCAGGACCCGGCCGCCGCGGGCCTGACGCAGGCCGTCCTCGGCCTCAGCCGCGGCTCCGGCGCCGCCGCCGCGACCGCGGGCTTCCACAACGAGCCCGACACCGATCCCGCCCTCCCCGGCAACCGCCGCTGGGCGCGCCTGATCACCGAGCGCATCGCCGGCTCGACCATCGGAGCGGGCACGGCCGACGCCGCGCGCGTGAGCACCGAGGCGGAGCTCCAGGAGGTGCTGCGCACGGTGTCCCGCCGCGCCGAGCGCTGGGGCGAGCGCCTGGGCTACGACCGCGCCGCCGTGCTCGACCGCGCCGGCCTCGTGCTCGCCGCGAACCGCGACCGCCTGATCGAGGTGATGGCCTCCGAGACCGGCAAGACGATCGCCGAGGCCGACCCCGAGGTCTCCGAGGCCATCGACTTCGCCCACTACTACGCCACCCGCGCCCGCGAGCTCGACGCCGTCACCGGGGCCACCTTCGTCCCCGCGCGGGTCACCGTCGTCGCTCCGCCGTGGAACTTCCCGGTCGCCATCCCGGCCGGATCGATCCTCGCGGCGCTCGCCGCCGGCTCCGGAGTCGTGGTGAAGCCGGCTCCCCAGGCGCGCCGCTCGGCGGCCGTGCTCGTCGAGGCGCTCTGGGACGCGGGCGTCCCGCAGGAGCTCCTCGCCCTGGTCGACCTCGACGAGGAGGAGCTGGGACGGGCGCTGATCACCGACCCCCTCGTGGACCGCGTGCTGCTCACCGGCTCCTACGAGACCGCCCGCCTCTTCCGCTCCTGGCGGCCCGGCCTCGCACTGCAGGCCGAGACCAGCGGCAAGAACGCGATCATCGTCACCCCCCACGCCGATTACGACCTCGCCGTCGCCGACATCGTCCGCAGCGCCTTCGGGCACGCGGGCCAGAAGTGCTCCGCCGCCTCCCTGGTGATCCTGGTCGGCTCGGTCGCCCGCTCCAAGCGCTTCCGCGCCCAGCTGGTCGACGCCGTCACGTCACTCCGCGTCGGCCGGCCCGACGACCCGTCGGCGGTGATGGGGCCGCTCATCGAGGAGCCCACCGGCAAGCTCCTGCACGCGCTCACCACGCTGGGAGGGGGCGAGTCGTGGCTCGTCGAGCCCCAGCGCCTCGACGAGAGCGGCACGCTGTGGTCGCCCGGGATCCGCGAGGGCGTCACCGAGGACAGCTACGTCCACCTCACCGAGTTCTTCGGCCCCGTGCTCGGGATCATGCACGCGGCGACCCTCGAAGACGCTGTCCGGATGCAGAACGGCACCGAGTACGGGCTCACGGCCGGGCTCCACTCCCTGCACGCCGACGAGCTCGCCCTCTGGATCGACTCGGTCGAGGCGGGCAACCTCTACGTCAACCGGGGCATCACCGGAGCCATCGTCCGGCGCCAGCCCTTCGGCGGCTGGAAGCGCTCGTCCGTCGGCGGCGGCGCGAAGGCCGGCGGACCGAACCACCTCATCGGCCTCGGCTCCTGGAAGCCCTCGCCCGCGCGCTCCTCCTCGACGCTGCACCTGCGCGGCCTCGACGACCGCGCGCGCCAGTTCATCGAGGCGGCCCAGTCCTCGCTCCGGTTCGAGCAGTTCGACCTGCTCCGCCGCTCCGCCCTCTCCGACCAGCTCGCCTGGGCGACGGAGTTCGGCGTGGTGACCGACATCTCGAAGGTCGGCGTCGAGCGCAACCTGTTCCGCTACCTCCGCGTGCCGGTCGCGCTGCGTCTGGCCGACGGCGGCGACCTCGGAGAGCTCCTCCGCGTCATCGCCGCGGGCCTGCTGACCCGCTCCCGGATGGACATCTCCACGTCCGTCCCGCTCCCCCCGCGGGTCCAGGAGATGCTCGGCGGCGACGAGCTCGCCGAGATGGCGGGGCTCGTCCCGCGCATCGTCGTCGAGACCGACGCCCAATGGCTCGAGCGCGCCGCGGCCGGCCGCATCACGGCCCCGCGCATCCGCATCATCGGCGACATCGTCTCCGACCGCGTCGACGGCTACGCGGGCCCGCAGGCCCCCGGCAGCGCGTCGCACGGACAGCAGGCCGTCGTCCGCCGATCGTCCGACTCGACCGGCTCCTTCACCGACGTCGTCGCCGGCATGACCCGCGGCAGCACGGGCACGCCGGTCCCGCTCACCCGCGCCGACGGATCCCGCGTCCCCCTCGCGACCGCTCTCGCCGACGCCCTCGGAGGCGCCCTCGACACCGCCGTCTACGCCGACCCGGTCACCCCCGCCGGCCGCGTCGAACTGCTGCCCTTCCTCCGCGAGCAGGCGATCTCGATCACGAACCACCGCTTCGGCAACCCGATCGATCTGAGCGACGACGTGCTGTAGTCCGTTCCACGCCGGTCCTTGCCCGGCGTGGCGCGGTCGGCTTCGCGACGGGGTGCGTTCTGCAGAGCGGGGTGCGGACGGCTACGGCGATCCGCTGGGACGCGGATCGGCGGTTCGCCTTGAGGGTGGTGCTCGCGGGGGCGGTGTGGACGGGCCGTGGCGCGGTCGGCTTCGCGACGGGGTGCGTTCTGCGGAGCGGGGTGCGTTCGGCTACGGCTATCCGCTGGCACGCGAATCGCTTGTTCGCCTCGGAGATGGCTGCTGCGGCGGCGGCGCTGATCGGATGCACGTCGCCGCCGGGTGGCGCGGGGGAGAGGGACTTACTTGTCGCGGCAAGTAGTGGGTAGTGTGGGGGGATGAGTGCGCCCGAGACACGCTGGCTGACGCCCGATCAGCTCGACGCCTGGCTGCGCTTCATCGCGGTCGTGGAACTGCTGCCGGGCGCCCTCGACACGCAGCTGCAGCGCGATGCGGGACTCACGCACTTCGAGTACCTGACGCTGGCGATGCTGTCCGAGGCACCCGACCGCGCCCTCCGGATGACCACGCTCGCCGCCCGCACCAACGCGACGCTGCCCCGGCTCTCGCACGTGGTGACCCGCCTCGTCGCCCGCGGCTACCTCGAGCGCCGCCCCTGCGCCTCCGACGGCCGCGCGACGAACGCGGTGCTCACCGACGCCGGCCTCCAGAAGATCGTCGACACGGCGCCCGGCCACGTCGCGACCGTGCTGGCCGACGTCATCGACCCGCTCGACGCCGAGCAGATCCCGCAGCTGGCCGACATCATGTCGCGCATGCTCGCCCGGCTCGACCCCGAGGGCAGGATGACGGTCGACGCCGTGCGCTCCTCGCTCGGAGACCCCGACACCCGCTCCTGCTGAGCGCGCCGAACCCTCACTCCTGGGGCGGACCGGCCTCGGCCGCAGCAGGATCCATGTACAGGAACTCCCAGACGTGCCCGTCCGGGTCCTCGAGGTCGCGCGCGTACATGAAGCCGAGGTCCTGCACCGGGACCGGCTCGGCGCCACCGGAGGCCAGCCCGTTCTCGAGCACCTCGTCGACCTCCTCCCGGCTGCCGACGCTCACCGCGAAGAGGCCCTGCACCTGGGAGCGCGCGTCGATGATCTCCTTCGCCGTGAAGGTCGAGAAGAAGGGGTGCAGGAGGAGCATCGCGTAGACGTGCTCGGAGGCGACGAAGCAGGCGGCGTCGTCGTTGCTGAACAGAGGATTCAGGGTCCAGCCGAGCGCCGTGTAGAACGCCTTCGAGCGCTCCAGATCCGTGACGGGGAGGTTCACGAAGATCGAGTCGACGGCCATGGGCGTCAGTACGGCGATCAGCCGCGCGACACGCGAGAGTCCGTGCCATCATCGCCTCGTGCAGTTCACCACGACGCTCTTCCAGACCGGCAACAACACCGGCATCGAGGTGCCGCCCGAGGTCCTCGAGGCCCTCGGTGGCGGCAAGCGGCCGGCCGTCGCGGTGACGGTGAACGGCTACCGCTTCACCAGCACGGTCGGAGCGATGGGAGGCCGCGCGCTCGTCCCGTTCTCGGCGGAGAAGCGCCGCGAGACCCGGCTCGCCGGCGGCGACGCGATCGACGTCGTGATCGAGCTGGACACCGCGCCGCGCGAGGTCGTCGTGCCGGAGGACCTGGCGGCCGCGCTGGCCGAGGCGGGCGCTGCTGAGCGCTTCGCAGCGCTCTCGCCCAGCGCGCGGAAGGCCCACGTCACGTCGGTCGAGGGCGCGAAGGCCGCCGAGACGAGGGTGCGCCGCGTCGCCTCGATCGTCTCGGCGCTCGCCGTCTGACGGGCGCGCCACGGTCCGGGACGCGACCTCGTCGCCGGATAGGCTGCCTCCGGCGCCCCACGGCGGAGCGCCCTGGAAGCGGAGTCGGGGGACGGGATGGGTGCGGTTCGGCGTTGGGTGTTCCCGATCGTGTGGATGGTCATCATCGGAGCGGCGAGCATCGCCCTCGTGAAGATCGCGTTCTTCCCGGACGGTGCGGCCGAGGCCGATCCGACGCAGCCGACCGGTGAGATCACCGAGCCCACTGTCGCGGTCGCCCGCGGCACGGTCACCAACGACCTCACCCTCCAGGGCACCGTCGCCGCCGACCCCGCCGTGCCGCTGAAGGCGACGGCGGCCGGAACGGTCGACGACGTCTACGTGCAGCAGGGCGCGGCCGTCGCGTCGGGCGATCTGATCTACGACATCCGCGTCGAGACTCCGCGCGACCCGGTCGAGACGACCGGCCCGGACGGCGCCGTCACCCTCACCCAGCAGGAGCCCTCCGTGCGCTTCGAGCGGGTCTACGCCGCGACCGGCGGCACCCTCAGCGCGCTCGGCGTCATCCACGACCAGGCCGTCACGGTCGGCGAGGTGACCGGCCAGGTCGCGCCGCCGAGCTACGCCGTCACCGGCACGATCGACGCGCAGCAGCTCTACCGCATCCAGAACCGGCCGACGGAGGCGCAGGTCGCGATCACCGGCGGGCCCGCGGGCTTCACCTGCACCGACCTCACCATCAGCACCCCTCTCGCCGGAGCCGGCGAGGGCGGCACGACCGGCGGAGCGACGGACGGCGGAGGCGGCGGGACCTCGACCGGCGGCTCCGGCACGAGCTTCACCTGTCAGGTGCCGACGGAGGTCACCGTGTTCCCCGGGCTCGCCGCCTCGGTGACGCTCGCGGGAGGCAGGGCCGAGGACGTCCTCGTCGTGCCGACCACCGCGGTCGAGGGCACGGCGGAGTCCGGCGTCGTCTTCCGCCGAGCGGACGACGGCAGCACCGAGGAGGTCCCGGTGACGCTGGGACTCACCGACGGCAGCTCCGTCGAGATCACCGGCGGAGTGGAGGAGGGCGCCGAGCTCCTGCAGTTCGTGCCGGGCGCGGAGGAGGCGGCTCCCGACGTCCAGCTGGGCGGCGACTGCATCGCGCAGCCCGACGGCTCGGTCTTCTGCTCGTGACGATCCTCCGGCTCGAGGGGATCCGCAAGGTCGTGCCCCTGCCCGACGCGCCGCCGCTGACGATCCTGGACGGCGTCGATCTCGAGGTGGGCGAGGGCGACCACGTCTCGGTCGTGGGGCGCAGCGGGTCCGGCAAGTCGACGCTGCTCAACATCCTCGGGCTCATCGACGAGCCCACCGAGGGGCGGATGCTGCTCGAGGGCGCTCCCACCGAGACCCTGTCCTCGCGGGCCCGCGCGCGCATCCGCGGCGGCAGCATCGGCTTCATCTTCCAGCAGTTCAACCTGCTCGAGGGGCGGACCGCTCGCGAGAACGTGATGACGCCGCTGCTCTACGCGACCGGGTCGGAGTTCTGGCGCCGCCGCGACCTCGCGGCCGAGATGCTGGAGCGGGTCGGCCTCGGGCACCGCGTGGACTCGATGCCCGGGCGCATGTCCGGCGGCGAGCAGCAGCGGATCGCGATCGCCCGCGCTCTGGTGCGCCGACCGCGACTGATCCTCGCCGACGAGCCGACGGGTGCCCTCGACACCGACACCGGCGAGAGCGTGATGGGCCTGCTCGACGAGATCGCGCGCGAGTCCGGCTCGGCGCTGGTCACCATCACCCACGACCCGGCCATCGCGGCGCGGGCCGAGCGCCACTACCGGCTCGACCACGGCCGCCTGGGCGCGACCGCGGATGCGGGCACCGTCGCCGAGGCGGTGGTCCTCTGATGCGCGCGCTCGTCGGGATCGCCGGGGCGATCGTGGAGGCGTGGACCGAGCTGCGGATCCACCGCGGCCGCGTGCTGCTCTCGCTGATCGGCGTCGCGGTGGCCGTCGCCGCCCTGACCGCGGTCGTGGCCGCCGGCGGCATCGCCCGCCAGGCCAGCATCGAGCAGGCCGAGCGATCCAGCGGGCGGCCGGCGAGCCTCTTCCTCTCCGCCTACGCCTCCGGCACCGGCAGCGCCGAGCTCGACGCCGACGCCCTCCAGGCCGCCTGGACCGGCGCGCTCGAGCGCTACTCCATCACCTACGCGAGCCGCTCGACCTACGGCAGCGCGCGCGTCCAGTTCGCCGACGGCGCCGTCGACGTCGCGGTGCAGGCGGTCGACCAGCCCTTCGCCGAGATGCACCGGCTGAAGATCGTGGACGGCGCCTGGTTCACGGCCCGCGACTCCCAGCGCCTCGCTCCCGCCCTCGTCGTCAACGAGCGCTTCTGGGAGCGGATCGGGAGCCCGGATCTGCGCACCCACCCGGTGGTCACCCTGCTCGGCTCCGAGCGCGACGTCACGGGCGTGGTGGTCGGCGTGACCCCCTCCTCGCAGTTCGAGACGGATCCGTCGATGATGATGCTCGCGGACGCCTACCCGGCGGTCGCCCGCGACGTCGATCCGCAGTACGGCGGGCAGGGCGTGCCGAACTACGAGATGTGGGTGCCGCTCGAGGTGGCCGAGCCCCTCGCCGCGGCGGTGGAGCGCGACGTGGCCGGTGCCCTGGGACCCGACGTCGAGGTGTCGGTCGACCGGCAGGACTACCTGGTCTACGACTCCGACCCGTTCGGCGTGCTGACCTGGGTGATCGGCGGCGTGGCGGGCCTGGTGCTGGCGCTCGGCGCGCTCGGACTGCTCAACATCGCCCTGGTCACCGTCCGGCAGCGGATCCGCGAGATCGGCATCCGGCGCAGCTTCGGCGCCTCCTCCGGCCGCATCTTCTTCTCGATCATGATGGAGAGCGTCGTGGCGACCGTGGTCGCCGGAGTCGTCGGCGTGACGATCGCGGTCATCCTCGTCACGAACCCGTGGACCGTGGCCTTCGTGCAGGACAACGGGATCACCGACATCCCGCCGTTCCCGGCCGAGGCGGCGCTGCTCGGGCTCGGGGCGGCCACCCTCGTCGGCGCGCTCGCCGGCCTCGTGCCGGCGATCGTCGCCGTGCGGGTGAAGGTGATCGACGCGATCCGCTACTGAGGCCCGCCGAGGGTGACGACGAGCTCGTCGCCCTCGAGCGCGGCGTGCGCGTCGGAGTAGTGCGCGATCCGGGGCAGCCCCCGGGTGCTCGCGCTCTCGTGGCTCCCGACGACGATCACGCGCATGCCGGCGTCCAGACCCGCCCGGATGCCGGCCTCGGCGTCCTCGAACACCAGCGCGTCCTCGGGGGAGACGCCGAGCAGGGCCGCGGCGGCGAGGTAGCAGTCGGGAGCGGGCTTGCCGTTCGCGACGTCGTGCGCGGTGACGACGGTGTCGGGGGAGGGGACGCCCGCCGCGGCCAGACGGGCGGCGGCCAGTGCCGGGCTCGCGGACGTGACCAGGGCGACGCGCTCGCGGGGGAGCGAGGCGAGGAACGCCGTCGCACCGGGGATCTCGACGGTGCCCTCGGTGTGCTCGAGCTCGTACGCGTCGAGCTCCGCGACGATCGCGTCGACGTCGCTGCCGGCCGGAGCGAAGCGGCGGACGCTGTCGGCGGCGCGGACTCCGTGCACGGCGCCGAGCACCGCGTCGTGGTCGAGAGCGAAGCGCTCGGCGAAGGCACCCCAGATGGTCTCGACGACGGCCGTCGAGTCGACGAGCGTCCCGTCCATGTCGAAGAGGGCGGCACGGGCTCGGAGGAGGTGGGGCATGCGACCATCCTGGCGGTCGCCGCGCCCCGGCGCCTGCCGGCGCGGACAGCGCTCGGACAGCGCGCGATCAGCCCGCCCTCAGGCCACGCATCGCATCGCGGCGCTACGGTGGTCCGAGATCGCGGGCAGACGCCCGGAGGGGAGTGGAGGACGCCATGACGGACGACAACGGAACCGGCACGGACCAGGGCGCGAGCACGGGCGGGGAGGCCTCCGGACCCCGCGCCGGGTGGTACCCGGACCCGGCGGGCTCGTCCCGTCAGCGCTGGTGGGACGGAACCGGCTGGACGGAGTCGCTCCGCGACGCGCCCGCGGCCACTCCGACCGCCCCGGCCGAGAGCGGGTCGGCGCAGGCCGCCGCGACTCCCGTTCCGCCGACCGCGCCGACTCCGCCCGCCGCCCCCGCGGAGCGTCCCGCCTACGGGGAGACGTCGAGCGGAGCCGCGACGAGCTACGGGCAGTCGGCCTCAGGTCAGTACCCGCAGCAGCCGTCGTCCGCCGACCCGCAGCAGGGCTACGGCCGGCAGCCCGAGGGGCAGCAGCAGCCGCAGCAGGGCTACGGCCAGCAGGCTCCCCAGCAGTACGGCCAGCAGGGCTACGGCCAGCAGGCTCCCCAGCAGTACGGCCAGCAGGGCTACGGCCAGCAGGCTCCCCAGCAGTACGGCCAGCAGGCGCAGCAGCCCTCCGGCCAGCAGCAGCCGCAGTACCCTGCCTACGCCGCGGCTCCCGGAGCACCCGTGCAGCAGCGCGACACGAGCATCGTCACCGCCACGCCGTGGATCTGGGTCGTCGTCCTCCTGCCGCTGCTCTCGGCGCTCTCGATCTTCCTGCTCCCGCCGAGCGCCATCGTCGAGTCCTCGATGGCCTCGACCTACGGTCCGAGCTCGTCGATGGGCATGTCGCCCGCGTACTTCCTCGGTCTCGGCGTGCTCCAGGTCGTCGGCTTCCTGCTCTACGCCGCGGAGGTCGTCTTCGCCTTCCTCGACTGGCGCCAGCTGAAGCGGGCCGGCGTGCAGCGTCCCTTCCACTGGGCGTGGGCCTTCCTCGTCCCGCCCTACGTGTACGTGATCGGCCGCAGCGTGGTCGTGAAGCGCGTGACCGGCGGCGGACTCCTCCCGCTCTGGATCTTCCTCGGTGTCGTGGTCGTGTCCTTCCTGATCGCGATCGGCTGGACGGTGTCGCTGTTCTCGCAGTTGACTGCGGCCTTCTCTCCCGGGGGCTTCTGACCCCGTGCGCGCCGCTGATCTCGTCCTGACCGGCGGCGCCGTCTTCACTGCCGACGCCGTGCGCTCCCGAGCGCACGGCGTCGCTGTCGTCGGAGGACGGATCGTCGCGGTGGGCGCCGACGTCTCCGAGTGGATCGGGCCGCGCAGCGAGGTCGTCGACCTCGACGGGCGGATGCTCGTCCCCGGCTTCCAGGACGCCCACGTGCATCCGGTCTGGGGCGGCGCCGCGCGGCTGCGCTGCTGGCTCGGAGAGGGCGGATCGCCCGCCGAGCACCTCGCGACGATCGCGGCCTACGCGGCACGGGAGAGCGGAGCGGAGTGGATCCTCGGCGGCGGCTGGAAGCTGCCCGACTTCCCCGCAGGCACCCCGACCGCGCGCGAGCTCGACACGGTCGTCCCGGACCGGCCCGCCTTCCTCACCAACGCCGACGGGCACGGAGCCTGGGTCAACTCCGCCGCGCTGCGCCTCGCGGGGATCGACCGCACGACGCCGGACCCCGCCGACGGACGGATCGAGCGGCTGGCCGACGGCAGCCCGTCCGGCACTCTGCACGAGGGTGCCATGGACGCGGTCCGCCGCCACCTCCCGCCCGCGAGCGCCGATGAGCTCCACCGCGCCCTGCTCCTCGGACAGCAGACCCTGCACTCGTTCGGGGTGACGGCGTGGCAGGACGCGATCATCGGCTCCTACGGCGACGTGGGCGACCCCGGACCGGCGTACCGCCGCGCGGCGCTCAGCGGCGAGCTGACCGGGCGGGTCCGCGGCGCGCTGTGGTGGGACCGCGGCCGCGGCATCGAGCAAATCCCGGAGCTGATCGCGCGGCGCGCGGCGCTCGCCACCGACCGCTTCGCCCCGACGACCGTCAAGATCATGCAGGACGGGATCGCCGAGAACTTCACGGCGGCGATGCTCGAGCCCTACCTGGACGGGCACGGTGGACACGGTCACGGCGACGGACTCTCGATGGTCGACCCGCGCCTCCTGAGCGAGGCCGTGCCGCTCCTGGACGCGGCCGGGTTCCAGGTGCACTTCCACGCGATCGGCGACCGCGCCGTGCGCGAGTGCCTGGACGCGGTCGAGCGGGCGATCGAGACGAACGGGCGCCGCGGCAACCGTCATCACCTCGCTCATCTGCAGGTCGTGCATCCGGACGACCTGCCGCGCTTCCGGGCGCTCGACGTCGCGGCGAACCTGCAGATGCTGTGGGCCTCGCTGGAGCCGCAGATGGTGGAGCTGACGCTGCCGTTCCTCGGTGAGCGGCGCGGCTCGTGGCAGTACCCCTTCGGCGATCTGCTCCGCTCGGGCGCGGTGCTCGCCGCGGGGAGCGACTGGCCGGTGTCGACGCCCGACCCGCTCGCCGCGATCCACGTCGCGGTGAACCGTCTCTCGGCGCCGTCCGAGCGCGAGCCGGGGTGGAGCGAGGAGGTGTTCCTCCCGGAGCAGCGCCTCGATCTCGGCGCCGCACTCTCCGCCTCCACGGCGGGCTCGGCGTGGGTGAACGGCCTGGAGGCCGAGTCGGGCTCGATCGCCGTGGGACTCGCAGCGGACTTCGCCCTGCTCGACCGGGACCCCTTCGACGGCGACCCCCGCGCGATCGGGGACACCCGGGTGCTGGGCACCTGGATCGGCGGCGAGCGCGTCCACACCGCAGCGGACGCGCCCGCCTGATCCGGGTCGTTCAGCAGGCGGCGCTCAGCAGGTGATCGCCCCGCCGATGATCCCCGCGAGCAGCCCGCCGGTCGCGGAGGCGATCGCGCCGGGACCGGAGATCGCGCCGATCACCTCGCCGGTCGCGGCACCGCTGACGCCGCTCCCGGCGACGCAGTGATCCCACTCGGGCGAGCTCCAGTCGCTGTTCAGGTGCAGGCCTCCTGTCGCTGAGCGCGACGCCGAGTCCGCGGCGAAGTGGAAGGTGAGCGTGTCGGAGTCGTCGATCGACCAGTGGCCCGACACGGTGCGGCCGCGCCCGACGTCGATCCTCTCCGGGAGCGCGTCCGACGTCTGGGCGCCGTCCGTGAAGCCGACCCCGCCGCCCGCCGACTCGACGATCCGCGTGCCGTCGGTGACGTCGAAGGTCACCGTCGACGCCGATCCGCCCCGTGCCTCGAGGTGCACCCGGCCGCTCGTCTCCTGCCTCGCCGGCTCGGCGTGCGCGGCCTGCGCCGTGAACAGGGGCACCGCCAGCAGAGCGGCCGCCGCCGCGATCAGTGCCGTGCTCGTCTTCTGTTGTTCCATCGTCGTTCCCTCCATCGGAGTCCGATCCAGAAGGGAGGGCTCAGCGCCGCCGGTCGACGAGGGCGAGGACGACGGACGCCACCGCTGCCGCAGCGGCAGCGGTGACCACGACGTCCCACGGATCCTCGGCGCCCACCGCGGTCGCGACGAGGTGCCCGGCCAGGACTCCGACGAACAGGGCCGGCAGCATCAGCCAGATGCGCCGTCTTCGTCGTGCCGCTGTGCCGGCCTGTTCCCTGTCGCCCATGCTCGCCCTCCTGGATCAACCACACAGGAATGGACTACCAGGCGGTCGCGAGGCGCGTCGAGGAGGTGGCGTGATCCGTCAGGCCTCGCTGCGCTGGATGAGGCGGGAGAGGACGATCGCCGAGCGCGTGTGGTCGACGTTGGGCGCGATGCGGACCTTCTCGAGGGCGAGCTCGAGGCTGGGGATGTCGCGCGAGCGGATGTGGACGATCGCGTCGGCGGAGCCGGTGACCGTGCCCGCGTCGACGACCTCGGGGACGGCGGAGAGGATGCGGCGGAGCTCGTCGGGTGCGACTGTGCCGCGGCAGAAGAGCTCGACGTAGGCCTCCGTGGCCATGCCGTCGACGGCGGGATCGACCTTGATCGTGAAGCCGCGGATGACGCCGTCGGCCACCAGGCGGTCGACCCGGCGCTTCACCGCGGAGGCGGAGAGCCCGACCACTCCGCCGATGTCGCCGTAGCCCGCGCGGGAGTTCTGGCGCAGCAGATCGAGGATCTTCCGATCGATGTTGTCCATGCTCCGAGGATAGGCGCGGCCGGAGCGGCGCCTGGACGGCAGCAGAGTGCCACTGGAGATTCGCCACGCCCGGCTATATAGTTGCTCTCGGTCAATAGTTGATCACAGTCAACTAGAACCGCCGCCGTGCTGAAGAGGAGCCCATGTCACACCCCGAACACCGCGCCGCACCGCGCGGAACCGCCGCGCCGCACGCCCCCGCCGGGCCTGACGGCGCCATGTCGCACCGCCAGGTGCTCGAATCGCTCAGCGGCCTGCTGCTGGGCATGTTCGTCTCGATCCTCGCGGGCACGGTCGTGTCGACCTCGCTGCCCCGGATCATCTCCGACCTCAAGGGCGACCAGAACGCCTACACCTGGGTCGTCACCGCGACCCTGCTCGCGACCACGGTCTCCACCCCGCTCTGGGGCAAGTTCGCCGACCTGTTCAACCGCAAGCTGCTGATCCAGCTCGCCCTCGGGCTGTTCGTCGTCGGCTCCGCGCTGGCCGGCTTCTCGCAGGACACGAACATGCTGATCGTCTTCCGCGTGTTCCAGGGCCTGGGCGCCGGCGGACTCGCCGCGCTGAGCCAGATCATCATGGCCGACATCATCAGCCCCCGGGAGCGCGGCAAGTACGCCGGCCTCTTCGGCGGCGTGATGGCGATCGGCACCGTCGGCGGACCTCTGCTCGGCGGCGTCGTCACCGACGCGTTCGGCTGGCGCTGGAACTTCTTCATCGCGATGCCCGTCGCGATCGTCGCGATCATCCTCCTCCAGGTGACGCTGCGCCTCCCCGCGCACCCCAAGCGCACCGTGAAGATCGACTACCTCGGCGCCGTGCTCATCGCGGGCGGCGTGTCGCTCCTGCTGATCTGGGTCTCGCTCGCCGGCAAGAACTTCGACTGGGCCTCGTGGGAGACCGCGGTCATGGTCGGCGGAGCCGTCGTGCTGCTCATCGCAGCCGTGATCACCGAGCTCACCGTGTCCGAGCCGATCATCCCGATGGGCATGTTCAAGAACCGCACCTTCAGCCTCGCCGTCGTGGCGAGCATCTCGGTCGGCGTCTCGATGTTCGGCGTCGCGGTGTTCCTCGCGCAGTACATGCAGCTCGCCCGTGGAGCCACGCCGACCCAGTCGGGTCTGCTCACCATTCCGATGATGGCCGGCCTGCTGATCGCCTCGACGATCTTCGGCGGGATCATCTCGCGCACCGGCAAGTGGAAGGCGATCATGATCAGCGGCGGCGTGCTCGCCGTGATCGGGACCTCGCTCCTCAGCACCCTCCGCTACGACACCGACCTGGTCCTCGTGGGGATCTACATGGCCGTCCTCGGTGCGGGCCTGGGCATGCTGATGCAGAACCTCGTCCTCGTGGTGCAGAACTCGATCGAGGTGAAGAACCTCGGCGTCGCGACCAGCGCGGTGACGTTCTTCCGCAGCCTCGGCGGCACCGTCGGCGTCTCGGTCCTGGGCTCGATGCTCGGCACCGTGATCGCCGACCGGATCAAGACCGGCATCGCGGGCCTCGCTCCGGCCGACCAGGCGCTCGCCGCACAGGCGCTGGGCAGTGGCACGATCCCGCAGCCGGCGACTCTGCCCGACGCCGTGCGCGTCGTGGTCGAGAGCGCCTACGGCATCGGTGTGGGCGACGTGTTCCTCTACAGCATCCCGCTCGCGGTCGTCACGCTGATCGCCGTCATCCTCCTGCCCAACGTGAGCCTGGGCTCGAAGAACGCGGTGCAGCTCAAGGCGGAGCCCACCACTCCGCTGCAGGCTGCGGAGGACGCGCTCATCGCCGCCTCCGACGGCCAGGCGGCTCTGCGCCCCGTCGGCCAGGCGCGGCGGACGGACGACGCGACGCACGCCCGCGAGGGTCGCGAGACCACTCCCGAGCACGGCCGTCACGCCGACGAGGAGCGGCAGGAGGAGGCCGTCGTGCGCGCCCGACACGCCGCTCCCACCGGCTCCGTCGACGTGATCGAGCGCTCCTGATGCCCGCCGCCGCGCCCTCGGCCGAGGCGCTGCACGAGGTCGAGGAGCAGATCACCGCGCTCGCCGTCCAGGTGCGTCTCGCCGTCCGGGACGCGGCGGCGTCGATCGATCCGGCGCTGCCGCCCTTCGGACTGCGGCTGCTGCGGATGCTCGAGCGGTGCGGCCCGGTCCACTCCGGTGCCGTGGCGGAGCGGCTCGGCGTCGACCGCAGTGCGATCAGCCGCCAGGCCCGTCAGCTCGCCGATCTGGGACTGGTCGAGATGACCTCCGATCCCGCCGACGGCCGGGCGCGGTTCCTCTCGCTCAGCTCTGCCGGGTGCGAGCGGATGCGCGATCTCGGCGGGGAGCAGCGGCAGCGGATGCAGGAGGCGCTGAGCGCCTGGCCCGAGGAGGACCTGCGCGCGTTCGCGGGATATCTGGAGCGGCTGACCGCGGCGGAATGAGTCGCGGGATCTGAGCGAGTGGCGCGGACCGATGGGGTCCGCGCCACTTCTGCGTGCGCGCGCCTGTCGGCGGGGTGCGTCCAGCGCTTCGTCTCGCGCCACGAGCGCGTGTGTGTTCCGGAGCCGGTCCATGGTTCCTGAGATGTTCTCACTCAGGAGGCGGTGACCGTGTTCCCTTTCGACCACGCCGCAGCGACGGAGCTGGTCCGCGCCTCGGACGAGACCGCTGCCGCCCTCTCCTCCCAGGGGTCCTGCGGTCCGCCGCCGCCGAGCACGCCCTCCAGGAGTTCCGGGGCGCGTACGTCGGCGCGAGGAAGGCCGAGGAGGAGCGGCAGCGCCGGGAGGCGTACGCGGCGTGGGAGACGCGGGCGGCCGAGCGGGAGCAGCGGCGCCGCCTCGACCCGGCCGCGGCCCTCGCAGCCGGGGTCGACGAGGTCGTCGACCGTCCGCCGTCCGACCGGCCCGTCGTGCCGCCGCCGATCCGTGCGGCGTTCGCCCCGCAGTCGGTGGCCCGCACGTCCCCGGTGGGGTCCGCCGGGGGTGGCACGACCTCCGCCGACCCCGAGCACCTCGACGTCTTCGTCTCGCAGACCCGGCAGGCGGACGAGGCGTTGCGCTCGCGGCTCCACGATCTGATGGCCGCCTGGGGAGCGTTCGGCAACCGCTGCTCGTGGGCGCCGGTCGAGTCCTTCTCGGTGCTCCAGGGCTTCCGCGAGCTGCTGTCGATCTGCGCGGCCGACGCGACCTGGGTCGAGCAGATCTCCCTGGCCTTCGCGGCCGCCGGGGGAGGAGCGCTCTCCACCCCTGTCCTCGACACCGTCAGCACCCTGGCACGGCCCCTCGGGGGCCGGCGCCTCCTCGACTCCCTCGCGGCGCTCTCGTCCGCCCGAGAGGGCCGGGATCGGGTGGTGGAGTTCGTGCGGAATTCCGCGGAACGGCTCGAGATCGAGGGCTGGTGGCCGCGGAACGGCGCGGCCGGGCCCGATGTGTGCGGCCTCGGCGACGGCCTGACTGGCGCGAGTTACAGCTACGACTGGTGGGCCCCCGCGGGCACCGATGTCGAGGGGGATGCGCGGAAGGTCGCGGACTCCTGGGAGTCCCTGGGGATGACGGGGCGGGTGACCGATTCGACTCCGCGCCCGACGGTGTACGGGGCGGGTGGACCGGTGCTGCGGGCGACGTTCGTCACCGGCGCTGTCGAGGAGATGGACATGATCGGGGCCGAGATGCCGTGCGTGCCCGGCGATGTCGAAGCGCTCCTCCTCGAGGACGAGGCGCAGCGAGCGGACGGCGTGGTCCTCCCGGGCGACGAGGGGGCCGTGCTGCAGCAGCGCGAGAATCAGATGATGCCGACGCCGGACGAGGGTCCGGACTCAGCGCGGTGAGCCCACCAGTCGCGCGACGTGCACGACGAAGGCGCGGCGGCGGTCCCGGGTCTCCTCGCCGCCGCGGGACGCGAAGGGGGTGAGGTGCCAGATCTCGCAGAGGCCGAGGAGGGCGATGAAGAGGTCGTCGGCGGACCAGCTCGCGTCGACGACGCCGGTGCGCTGCCACTCGAGGACCCGGGCCTCGGGGGCGGGGACCCCGCCGAGATGCTCGCCGGCCTCCTCCCACACGCCGGCGCCCTCCAGGCGCGCCCAGGTGAGCAGGCGGAGGAACTCCGGGTGCTCCCAGACGTGGTCGAACATGCGGCCCGCGAGATCGGGGAGGTCCGCCGCGTCGGCGAGGAGCGTCTCGTCGAGGGCGCCGAGCGCCTCGACGACGGTCGCGACGAACAGCCCGCGCTTGCCGCCGTAGTACGCGTAGAGGCGCTCCTTGTTCAGGCCCGCAGCAGCCGCCACCCGGTCGACCCGGGCGCCCGCGAAGCCGTGGGCGGCGAACTCGACGGACGCGGCGCGGAGGATCCGCTCGCGAGCGGGCGTCAGCGGATCGGATCTCGGTTCCATGGTTCACCTCCGGGCGCTCGAACGATACACTCCTCCTTGCCCAACCAACTGGTTGGGGTGGTTCGGCCCCGATGACGCGGCTCGGATCCGGACCCGCCGGTCCCGCTCCGCTCCGTGTGAAAGGCCGCCATGCCCTCCCCGTCCGCTCCCTCCTCCGCCCGCCGCTGGTGGGTGCTCGTGATCCTCGCGCTCACGCAGCTCGTCGTCGTGCTCGACGGCACCATCGTCACGATCGCCCTCCCCGCCGCGCAGGCGGACCTCGGCCTCACCGACGTCGAGCGCCAGTGGGTCGTCACCGCCTACGCCCTCGCGTTCGGCGCGCTCCTGCTCCTGGGCGGCCGCATCGCCGACTACACCGGCCGCAAGCGCACCTACCTGATCGGGATGATCGGCTTCGGCGCAGCCTCCGCCTGGGGCGGCCTCGCCACCTCCGGCACCGAGCTGATCGCCGCCCGCGGGCTGCAGGGCGCCTTCGCTGCGCTGCTCGCTCCGGCCGCTCTGGCCCTCCTCACCGTCTCCTTCCCCTCCGGCCGCGAGCGGGGCACGGCCTTCGCCGTCTTCGGAGCGGTCGCCGGAGCGGGCGCCGCCGTCGGCCTCGTGCTGGGCGGGCTGCTGACCGAGTTCGCCGACTGGCGCTGGTGCCTGCTCGTCAACGTCCCCGTCGTCGTGGTCGGCGCGATCGCCGGCCAGCTGCTCGTCACCGAGAGCCGCGCGGAGGGGCGCAACCGCTTCGACGTCGCCGGGACGATCACCGTCGCGCTCGGGCTCGGGAGCGTCGTCTACGGCTTCACCCTCGCCGAGCAGGGCTGGCTCCGCGTCGACACCCTCGGCTTCCTCCTGGTCGGCGTGCTGCTGCTGGCGCTCTTCGTGCGGATCCAGGCCCGCTCCGACCACCCGTCGCTGCCGCTGCGCATCGTCGCCGACCGCGTCCGCGGGGGAGCCTTCCTGGTGCAGGCGATCGTCGGCAGCGTGATGATCGGCTCCACCCTCTACCTGACCCTGCACCTGCAGCTGGTCCTGGGCCTGCCGCCGCTCGAGGCCGGCCTGGCCAACCTGCCGATGACGGTGACGATCATGATCGTCGCGGGAGTCGCCGCCAAGCTGCTGCCGCGCACCGGCCCGCGCGTGCTGATGATCGTCGGCCCGCTGATCGCGGCCGCCGGGCTCCTCTACCTGAGCCGCATCACCCCCGACGGCGGCTACCTCCTCGAGGTGCTGCCCGCGCTGATCCTCCTGGGCGTCGGCATGGCGATGGTCTTCGTGCCGCTGCAGAACCTCGCGCTCACCGGAGTCGCGGCTCACGACGCCGGTGCCGCCGGAGCGACCGCCAACGCCGCCATGCAGATCGGCGGCTCGATCGGGCTGTCGATCTTCACGACCCTCTACGCGGGAGTCGCGGGCGAGCAGCAGTCGCCGGTCGCGTTCGTCGACGGCTACTCCGCGGTCTTCGTCGCGGCCGCGATCGGACTGGTCGTCGCCTCCGTCGTCGCCGTCGCGATGATCCGGGTGAAGAAGGAGGAGTTCCTCGCCCAGGCTCCGAAGGAGGCCGTCGCCCACCTGGGCTGATCCCGGCCTAGGCTCGGAAGCGCCATGCAGCCACTGACCGAGACCGAGATCCGCGAGTCCTTCGTCAACGCCTCCCGCAAGGAGGTCGCCGATCTCGCGCTGCCGAAGGACTTCGACGCGCTGGACTGGTCGGTCATCGACCATCTCGGCTGGCGCGACCGGCGGATGGGCCGCCGCGCCTACGTCGTCGTGCCGCTGGAGGAGCGCCTCGTCGGGATCCTGCTCACCCAGGCCGACGCCCTGCCGCGCTCGCGGGCGCAGTGCTCGTGGTGCCGCGACGCGCAGCTCCCGAACGACGTCGTCTTCTTCGGGGCGCGGAAGGCCGGCGCGGCCGGGCGGGCGGGGGACTCGCTCGGCACGCTCGTCTGCTCCCGCTTCGAATGCTCGGTGAACGTGCGGCGGCGCCCGTCGGTCGCCTACATCGGGTTCGACCTCGAGGCGGCGCGAGCGCAGCGGATCGCGACTCTGCGGGCACGCACCGAGGGCTTCGCGCGCGAGGTGCTCGGCGAGGCGTGACCGCGCGAGGTGCTCGGCGAGGCGTGGCCGCGCGAGGCGCTCGGCGAGGCGTGGCCGCGCTCAGCGGCGCGTGGATGCGCGGACGTGCATCCGCTCGCCCTGGCGGCCGAACAGGCTGAGGAACTCGACCTGCTGCTCGTCGGCGCGACCGAACCAGTGCGGCACCCGGGTGTCGAACTCGGCGGCCTCGCCCGCCGGCAGCACCAGATCGTGCTCGCCGAGCCGCAGGCGGAGCCGCCCGCTCAGCACGTAGAGCCACTCGAAGCCCTCGTGGGCACGTTGCTCGGCGGGCTCCGGCACCGGCCCCGGTGGGAGCGTGTGCTTGAACGCCTGGAGCGCGCCGGCGTCGCGGCTGAGCGGCTGGATGAGCATGCCGTTCCGTCGCATCGGCCGCCCGTGCACGCGGGGATCCTCCGGCGCGGCGCCGACGAGCTCGTCGAGCGGTGCCCCGAGGGCGCGGGCGATCGGGAGGAGCAGCTCCAGCGTCGCGCGCCGACCGCCGCTCTCGAGGCGCGAGAGGGTGCTCGACGAGATGCCCGTCTCGGCTGCGAGGGACACGAGGGTGCGGTCGCGCCGGGTGCGCAGGCGTCGGAGGCGCGGGCCGACGGCGGCGACGATCTCGTCGTCGGAGGGGGCGGGGACGGTCGGGCCGGTGG